>JAGBBW010000146.1 GCA_017938285.1 Lachnospiraceae bacterium | reverse complement strand
ATCATAAATGGGGACTTTCCACAATGCATTATGAAGGCGATTACTACATCAGAGTGTTAAACGAGTTGGAAAAAAAGATACATTAAAAAAGATATTATACATAGAGAAAGAGGAAATTTGCGTGGGAACAAGATTTGAAAAATTTCAATCCAAGGTAAAAAATAATATCTGGTACCAGATTATTGTGTTTGTATTACTTATGACACTTTTGTTTGTTGGATACTATGTATGTATGGGATTCATAAAATAGGGAGGTTTTTTATTTATGGAAATACCAAAATAGGAACTCTGGGAGTCACACCTTGCAGACTGGGAAAATAGCGGCAAGGGCATCCGTTTCTGGTGCAGAAAGGAAAATCTGGACGAAAGACAGTTTTATTACTGGAAATGCCAGCTTCGTACTGCTCTTACTCCCAGCGAAACAGTTTTGTGCTGGTATACAAAAGGTTGCTGGATGAGCTTTCTATCCAGCAGAAAATGTTTATAAAAATAAAGCGTATGGGAATTGCACCATGCTGGATGGTTGTTTCCTATACGCCTTGATTTTAAAACCTTACAAATATTGCTATTTATTCACTTCCAGTAACTCCTCGTAATATGGCCGGATGGTTTCCAGATTTTCTTCCAGTTCGGAGGCAGTCTGTTCTAAAGAGAGTCCTTTGTTGATTTTCTGGAGAATTTTTGTTTTTAGTACTTCGAGTTGGCGTTGATGTTCTTCTTTACGTACTTCATTACGTGCTTCTTCCCGCAATTCCTCCAGATAAAATTTTTCATTCAGTTCTTCCAGGTACAATTGTAACACCTCCGTTCTGTGTTCCGTCAGGAAACGGACCAGAATGCCATCCCGTATACAGTCGTCCACTGCGGTATTGACTGTTGTTTCTATTGGAAGGTTCTGGGCTTTGTAATGTTGAATACGGCTGACAAGAGTGGTGTACTCAGAAAGCGGTCTGCAGCTGTCAAGAAGCGGAAGATTGTCTTTATGGTTCAGGTTGATGACAGTGGCAGTCCATTCAAATTTCTATACGCCTTGTTTTGAAACACATATCTTATTATCTGCCTGCTGCGACTAATTCCTCATACAGCGCCCGTATATCCTCAGGCTTTTCCTCCACCTCCGCCGCAATTTGCTCCAGAGACTTGCCAGTTTTAATTTTTTTGAGGATAAGCTGGGTAAGATGAATTTGAAGTCCTTCTTTACGTCCCTCTTCCCATAATTCCTCCAGATAAAATTTTTCATCCAGTTCTTCCAGGTACAATTGTAACACCTCCGTTCTGTGTTCCGTCAGGAAATTGACCAGAATGCCCTCCCGAATACAGTCATCCACTGCGGTATTGACTGCGGTTTCTATTGGGAGGTTCTGGGCTCTGTAATACTGAATACGGCTGACAAGAGTGGTGTACTCATAAAGCGGTCTGCAGCTGTTGAGAAGAGCAGAATTGGCCTCATGGTTTAAGTTGATGACAGTGGCAGTCCATTCAAATTCACCGCTGGTATCCGGCTTTTCAAAAGCCTCTGAGAGGCGGAGCTTTTCCACGGCCGGACGATGTTCCATGCCGTTGTAAAAGACCATGTAGCGCGGTGTCGGAACGGTAATCAGTGTGCGCGAATGCAGACTTTTCTGGTGATGTGCAAGGTATTTGTCATAAAGCTTTGAAAAGTACAGGAAACCGCGCAGCGGCATATTTGGATTATGGGATGCCTGCTGTTCGTACAGACTCATGGTGTCAGCAATGATAAATGAAAGGTCATTCTTCATGCCGAGATAGAGGACATTTTCCAAAGTGTTGAATTCCAGGTCGTCCTCGTTGGTATAACTGGAATGGTTCAGTGCATTGTACAATGCCAGTGCGTTTGACTTGTTCTGTTCGTCTGCAAAGAGAAGACGGAACAGTCTGTCTTTATATTGCCGGTTGATAGTTGACACAATAACATCTCCTTTGAATGATAATGGACCATTGTGCCAGCGAATGCTCTTTCTTCTTTCAGTATAATGGCTGGCAGGGTATTTGGCAAGTACTGAAATGGAAAGGAAAACACATGCCATTCACTGTTACAATGGGGATGACGTCGATAAGGACGAAAGTAACGGAAGAACAGAAGCCGGGAAAAGTCTGTTCAAAGAATACAAAACGTTTTATATTGATTTGATTGTACCGCAGAGAGTAGTAAAAGGCAAGGAAAAATGCTCTGGAAAAATGACAGAAAATGTATGCAAAATCTTGTGAAAAGTGTACAAAAAAATGGACGGAAAATGGGTGGTGAAGTGCCGGAAACAGGCAGAAATAAAGGAAATATTGGCGTTAGCCAGGAATGTAAAATTTTCATTTTAACAGACAGAAAAGTGAATAAAAATAAAGCGTACCGAAATCCTGTTACAACGTATGATAGATTTCAGTACACCTTATTTAAACCACATATATTCTACTATTTGTTAGAAAGCGCAAGAGCAGCTTTTAGTTCAGCAATAAGAGCGTCTTTTGCCTCCAGTTGTTGTTTCTGATCTTCTAACTGCTGGGTCTTTTCCTCCAACTGCTGGGTCTGCTCCGCCAGCTGCCTCACCAACGTATTATGTGTTCGTTCGCCCATTTCCCTGGCGTCACAGTGGTTGCGGACACGTTCATCTTCAGTAACACGGTATATGGTTTTTGCTGCTTCTGCAAAAATAGGGTCCTGTTCTGCCAGCATGGAAACCTCCTTCCAGGTGGAAACCTTGAAAAATTGAGCCCAGAGAGTACGTTTACTGGAACTGTCTTCGTCCGTGGCGTGTTGTACCTGGTTCAATTGTAACACGGACAGGCGGAATTTGTCACTATAAATTTTGTGGGTAATGTCATTGGCAAGGTGGTAGGT
>JAGBBW010000145.1 GCA_017938285.1 Lachnospiraceae bacterium | reverse complement strand
TCCACTTCCATGGCTTCCACCTGTGCATCCTGTATGTCCTTAATGGCAGCAGGTGTTCCGATTAAGAAGATGGTTGCTGGTATTTCCTGTGGTCTTGTTACCGGTGAAACAGATGATGATTACATCCTGCTGACCGATATCCAGGGTCTGGAAGACTTCTTTGGTGACATGGACTTTAAGGTAACCGGTACAGAAGATGGTATCACGGCTATCCAGATGGATATTAAGATTCACGGTTTAACAAGACCTATCGTGGAGGGTGCGATTGCACGCTGCCGTGAAGCAAGAATGTTCATTATGGAAAACTGCATGAAGCCTGCGATTTCCGAGCCAAGACCAGAGGTTGGTCCTTACGCTCCAAAGATTATCCAGATTCAGATTGACCCTGCCAAGATTGGTGAAGTGGTTGGTCAGAGAGGTAAGACCATCAACGCTATCATTGAGCAGACCGGTGTTAAGATCGATATTACCGATGAGGGTGCAGTTTCCGTATGCGGTACAGACGCTGCGGCAATGCAGAAGGCAGTGGATTTAATCCAGATTATTGTAACTGACTTCGAAGAAGGCCAGGTATTAGAAGGAAAGGTTGTAAGCATTAAGGAATTTGGTGCTTTTCTTGAGTTCGCACCGGGTAAGGAAGCTATGGTTCATATTTCCAAGGTTTCCAAGGAAAGAATTGACCGTGTGGAAGATGTTCTGACTCTTGGTGATGTTGTGAAGGCAGTCTGCCTTGGCAAGGACAAGATGGGAAGAGTAAGCTTCAGTATTAAGGACGTTAAGTAATAAAATGTAAGGGGTTTTTACAGGAGTGCGTTGAGATTACACTGTAAAAACCCCTAAAAATTTACATACACCAGAGCGTGTTTGCAGATTGCGGAAATAAATTTTCAAACACGCTTCAGGTCGGGGAAGAGATCAGAGAATGGTAAAGACAATTGAATTAAAAAATGGAATCCGTGTAGTACTGGAACCGATGGAACATCTGAGGACAGTTTCCTTTGGGGTATGGGTGAAGGTAGGCTCCGTCAATGAAACGATAGAGAATAATGGCATTTCCCATGTGATTGAGCATTGTCTGTTTAAGGGGACAAAGACACGCACAGCGAAGCAGCTGGCGGATGAAATATCGGCGATTGGTGACCAGCTGAATGCATTTACCGGGAAAGAATGTACGGCTTTTTATGGAGTGACACTGACGGAATATCTGCCAAAGATGATGGAACTGGTGGGAGATATGCTTCAGAATTCCACCTTTGAAGAAGAACCATTGCAGAAGGAACTGGGAGTTATTCTGGAAGAAATTGATATGTACGATGATTCGCCGGAGGATCTGGTTCATGAACTTCTGGAAAAGAATGTATGGAAAGACCATGCCCTGGGATATATTATTTCCGGGGAAAAACCTGTGGTTTCTGCAATGACGCGGGAACAGATTGCAGAGTATATGCGGCTGCATTACTGTGGAAGTAATATGGTTATTTCCATTGCGGGAAATTATAAGGAAGAAGAAGTGCTGTATCATCTGGAACAGTATTTTTCAGAAATTCCACGGTTTGGGACCGGGATGGACCGGAACCGGGATGCCGGTACGGTTCCGGAATTCCACCGGTGTATTTGTGAACGGAAGAAAGATGTGGAGCAGCTGTATATGAATTTTGCGTTTCAGACCATGAATGAGCGGGAGGAACAGCGGCATGTACAGATTATGGCGAATGCGGTGCTTGGCGGAAGCAATAATTCCCGTCTGTTCCAGCAGATCAGGGAGGAACTGGGACTGGCATATTCCGTATATTCGTATTCCAGTCTGTATCGTTATGCTGGACTGTTTCATGTGGATGTGATTGTGAATCCGGCAAATGCGGTGACGGTGTATGAAAAGCTGGAACAGATACTGGAAGAGTTTTCTGGTACCGTTATGAAGCAGGAGGAACTGGAGAGCCTGTATACGCAGCTTCGGATTGAAATGATTATGGGAAGTGAAAGTGCCCGCAACAGAATGGAACGGAATGCCAAGGCGCTGCTTATGCATGACAGGGTGATTCCACTGGAAGAAACACTGGAAAAGCTGTCCAGGGTTTCGGCAGAGGAAATACAGAACTTTGGAAAAAACTATCTGAAGCTGGAGCAGGCAGGAGTGTGTCTGGTGGGAGATATTCCGGAAGAAGGACACCGTTTATTTGTACCTCGCAGACGGTAATGATTGTTACCGTTCACGGAGCACTGCTTTGAACACAATTTGCTTGACGTCCATGCGTCTTTGTTTTACAATAGGAAATAACAGAAAATATGTTCTTGCGTTACATATGGTGATATGGGAATGCCGGAAGGGCTTCCCAGTAATTTTATAAGGAAATCAGGAGGCAGAAAATGATGAGCTACAGAAAAAATACAATGTGTGTCCAGGGGGGATACGAGCCAAAAAACGGGGAACCGAGAGTGACTCCGATTTGTCAGAGTACTACTTATAAGTATGACAGCAGTGAAACGGTTGGCAGACTGTTTGACCTGGAGGAAGACGGTTTTTTCTATACCCGTATTGCCAATCCTACGGTTGATGTCGTAGAGAAAAAGATTGCTGCGCTGGAAGGCGGTATTGGTGCAATGTGTACTTCTTCGGGTCAGGCGGCATCCATGATTGCAGTTATGAATATTTGCGAAGCAGGGGACCATATGATTTCCACAGCGGCAATTTATGGCGGTACCATGAATCTGCTTTCCGTAACGTTTAAGAAATTTGGCATTGATGTAACTTTTGTTGATCCTGAGATTACAGAGGAAGAATTACAGAAAGAAATCAGAGAGAATACAAAACTGATTTTTTCCGAGACCCTGTCAAATCCTTCCCTGGTGGTATGTGATATTGAAAAGTTTGCAAAGGTGGCACATCAGAACGGTATTCCGCTGATTATTGATAATACGTTTGCTACACCGCTGCTTTGCCGGCCGTTTGAATTTGGTGCCGATGTGGTAATTCATTCCACGTCCAAATATATGGATGGTCATGCTACTGCGTTAGGCGGCGTCATTGTTGACAGCGGAAATTTCCCTTGGGATAATGGTAAATTTCCAGGACTGTCAACTCCGGATGAGTCGTATCATGGCATGGTATATACAAGAGACTGCGGCAGGGCAGCATACATAACAAAGGCAAGAGTACAGTTAATGAGGGACCTGGGGGCAACACCATCTCCACAGAATGCGTTTTATCTGAATCTGGGTCTGGAAACCCTGCACCTTCGTATGGAGCGTCACAGTTCCAACGCTTTGGCGGTAGCAAAGTGGTTAGAAAAGAATGAGAATGTAACCTGGGTAAATTATCCGGGACTGGAAAGCAGTAAGTACCATGCACTGGCAGAAAAATATCTGCCTGGCGGCACCAGCGGGGTAATTTCCTTTGGTGTCCGGGGTGGAAGAGAAGCAGCAATGAAGTTTATGGACAGCTTAAAGCTGGCAGCGATTGTGGTTCATGTGGCAGATGCCAGAACGAGTGT
>JAGBBW010000020.1 GCA_017938285.1 Lachnospiraceae bacterium | reverse complement strand
GATGACCACATGTTTGGATTGAGCTGCGCGAAAAAATATGGCGGAGTTTATGTGCCGCCTCATCAGGCTGTCATCCACCAGTTTGCAAGAGAAATGCTGGCAGGCGGCGGTTTGATGATTCTTGGCTCTGACAGCCACACCAGATATGGTGCCCTTGGTACCATGGCTGTTGGTGAAGGTGGTCCGGAGCTGGTAAAGCAGTTACTCTGCAAGACCTATGACATCAAGATGCCAAAGGTGGTTGGTATCCACTTAACAGGCAAGCCACGCCGCGGGGTAGGCCCTCAGGATATCGCTCTGGCAATTATCGGTGCGGTATTTGCCAACGGTTATGTAAATAATAAGGTAATGGAATTCTTTGGTGACGGTGTTGCTAATCTGACGGTGGATGAGCGTATCGGTGTGGACGTTATGACCACAGAAACTACCTGTCTGTCCTCCATCTGGGTAACAGATGACAAAGTAAAGGAATTCTATGAAATCCACGGCAGAAAGGAAGATTATAAGGAATTAACCCTTCCTGAAGTGGTTTACTATGATGGTCTGGTAGAAGTTGATCTGTCCGCCATTAAGCCAATGATTGCGATGCCGTTCCATCCAAGCAATGTTTATACGATTGACGAATTAAATGCAAATCTTTACGACATTTTAGATGAAGTAGAAAAGAAGGCATTAGTAAGCTTAGATAATAATAATGTAAAATATACCTTAAAGGATAAGGTGAAAAATGGCAGATTATATGTAGAACAGGGTGTAATCGCAGGCTGTGCCGGCGGTGGTTTTGAAAATATCTGTGCGGCTGCTGATATTTTACGTGGTCAGTACATTGGTAACGATGAATTCTCCTTAAGCGTATATCCAGCCAGCCAGCCGGTATTTATGGAACTGGTTAAGAACGGAACTATTGCTGACTTAATGCAGACCGGTGCAACCGTACGTACTGCATTCTGCGGACCTTGCTTTGGTGCCGGTGATGTTCCGTCCAACAGGGGATTAAGTATCCGTCACTCCACCAGAAACTTCCCGAACAGAGAAGGTTCCAAGATTACAAACGGCCAGATTGCTTCTGTAGCATTGATGGATGCACGTTCCATTGCCGCAACCGCAGCAAATCAGGGTTATCTGACAAGTGCCGAGCATGTGGATGTTGAATTTAAGAAGCCGAAATACTTCTTTGATTCTACCATTTATGACAACAGAGTATACAATGGTGTCGGCAAAGCAGACCCATCCGTAGAAATTAAATTTGGTCCTGGTATCGTGGACTGGCCAAAGATGGCATCCTTAGGTGACAATATGCTTCTCAAGGTAGCGTCCGTGATTCATGATCCGGTTACCACAACCGATGAGCTGATTCCATCCGGTGAGACATCCTCTTACCGTTCCAATCCTCTGGGTCTTGCAGAGTACACACTGTCCAGAAAGGACCCTGCTTACGTTGGCCGTGCAAAAGAAATCCAGAAGGCAGAAAAAGCACGCTGGGAAGCAAAGTCCAACGAGGATATTTATGCCGCTTATCCGGAAGTAAAGCCGGTTCTGGAACAGGTAGAAAAGGAATTTGGATTAAATGCCCTGGATGTGGAAATTGGAAGTGTTGTTTATGCAGTAAAGCCGGGTGATGGTTCTGCAAGAGAACAGGCAGCAAGCTGTCAGAAAGTACTTGGCGGTCTTGCCAATATTGCAAGAGAATATGCAACCAAGAGATACCGTTCCAACTTAATTAACTGGGGTATGCTTCCATTCCTGTTTGATGGCGAACTGCCATTTGAACTGAATGATTATATTCTGGTAAAGGACATCAAGACTGCCGTTGCAGAAAAGAAGTCTGAAATCGAAGCATATGTTGTAAATAAGGGTATGCAGAAGTTTACCTTAAAGCTTGGCGATTTGACAGATGATGAGAGAGAAATCATTACAAAGGGCTGCCTGATTAATTATTACAGAGGATAAAAGAACATTTTCGTTGCCTGTAAAACCGACACGCCATGAACGCTTGCTGTTTATGGCGTGTATTATGTCTGTCAGGAGGCGTGGGAAAGAATGAAGAAGCAGATTGGCATACTGTTGGCATTATGTGTCATGGGAATCGGCACAAATAGTATAAATGATGAGATTCTGCATGATATACGAATGAGCAACTTATATAATGAAACAGAGACAGCAAATACAGATCAGATATTGGAATTAACTGAATCTCCAGAGCAGGAGGAACCACCAGAACAATATGTGATGGGAATTCCTATACAGGGACCTGAGGATTTGGAAGAAAAACAGAGTTTTTTTTCGTCCATGGTTCTTTTTCCAGAGTTATCAGAACCGGCTATTATGTTTGAGCGTTTCGAGTGGGATGAGTTAATGAAAGTTCAGGAAACCACAGCCGCTCCGAAACAGGAGCTTAAGCTTCTGAAAAGAGAAGAAATAACTCTTTCAAAGGGAAAGTATTATATAATGGTGAATACGGGAACGAATTGTGTCACAGTGTACACTATGGATGAGCAGGGAAAAAAGGAAACTCCTGTAAAATCCATGGCATGTTCTTCCGGATTGGAAAAAGGAAGTACTCCGGAAGGTGTATTCAGCATATATCAGAAATATGTCTGGCGTCCTTTGTTTGGTAATGTGGAGGGACAGTATGCCAGCAGGTTTAATGGACATATTCTGTTTCATTCGGTTCCCTACGTCTCACAGAAGAAAAATACTCTGAAAAGCGGAGAATATAACAAGCTGGGGGAACCGGCTTCACAGGGCTGTGTCAGGCTGAGTGTAGCTGATGCAAAGTGGATTTACGATAACTGCAGTATGGGAACAGTTGTGGAAGTACGAAGTGGGACAGAAGCGGATGATGTACTGGGCAAACCGGCAGGAATCAGGATAAGCGAAAGCAGCCCGTTTCTTGGCTGGGATCCTACGGATCCGGATAAAAATAATCCGTGGATAGGAAAGCTCCCGGTGTTTGAGGAACTTGCAGATATCGAAGTAGGAATGGGATATGCAGGTGATGTATTGGCATATATAAAGGCTGTGGATTTTGATGGTACGGAGTTAGAAGTTTTTACGGATACAGTGATAGATTGTGCCAAAGCCGGAGAATATGATGTCAGATGCAGCATTACTGGTTATTATGGCGCCACAGTAACGGAAATCATCCATGTATCTGTAGTGGAGTAACTGAAATATAGAAAAAATAGCCTTGTATTTTTTTTGAAATGGTGCTATAATCTGTATGTAACATAAAGTTTAGATTAAGAGTGGGTGATGAACCCACTCTTAATTCATGTTATTCATAAACTTAAAGGAGAGTTGAAAACAGAGTATGGCAAAGAGAGAAGAATACGAACGTAAGACGGAACAGCTGTTAGAGCCTATCCTGAAGGAAAATAATTTTGAACTTTACGATGTAGAATTTGTAAAGGAGGCAGGAACCTTTTATCTGCGTGCCTTCATTGACAAGGAAGGCGGCATTAACATCAATGACTGTGAACTGGTAAGCCGCCGCTTAAGCGATTTGCTTGACGAAAAAGATTTCATTCCGGATGCTTATATTCTGGAAGTCAGTTCTCCGGGACTGGGACGCACCCTGAAAAAAGATAAGCACTTTGAAAAGAGCATTGGCGAAGAAGTGGAAATTAAATTGTTCAAGGCAATTGACAAGCAGAAAGAGTTTACCGGTTTTCTGGAACGTTTTACGGACGAAAGTATTGTCATCAGTGACGAAAAGGAAAATGAACTGGAATTTGAAAGAAGTAACATTGCAAGTGTAAGACTGGCAGTGCATTTCTAATAAAAAAAGTCGTATAGAGAAGGAGGATTTAAAAACAAAATGAGTGCAAACAAAGAATTACTGGAGGCTTTGAATCAGATTGAGAAGGAAAAGGATATCAGCAAAGAAATCCTGTTAGAGGCAATTGAAAACTCTCTTCTTGCTGCATGTAAGAACCAGTATGGAAAAGCAGATAACATCAAGGTAATGATTGACAGAGAAACAGGGGCTTTTAATGTATATGCAGAAAAAGAAATTGTAGAGGAAGTGGAGGATGAAGTAGTTCAGATTTCCCTTGCTGAAGCAAAGTTAAAATTCCCAAGAAAAACATTGGAGATTGGTGACATCGTTAATATTGAAGTGACACCAAAGAACTTTGGACGAATTGCGGCACAGAAGGCAAAGCAGGTTGTTGTGCAGAAAATCCGCGAAGAAGAAAGAAAAGCATTATATAACCAGTATCAGACCAAGGAAAGAGATATTGTAACTGGTATTGTCCAGAGATATCAGGGTAACAATATTAGTATTAATCTTGGTAAGGTTGATGCCATCCTTACAGAAAATGAGCAGATCCGTGGAGAATACTTCCGTCCAAATGACCGTGTAAAGTTATATGTACTTAAGGTTGAGGATACGACCAGAGGTCCTAGAATTACTGTTTCCAGAACTCATCCGGAACTGGTAAAGAGACTGTTTGAGGCAGAAGTTACCGAAGTAAAGGACGGTACAGTGGAAATTAAGAGTATTTCCAGAGAAGCAGGAGCCAGAACAAAGATGGCAGTGTATTCCAATGACCCGAACGTAGATCCGGTTGGTGCCTGTGTTGGTGTGAATGGTGCCAGAGTAAATACCATTGTAGAAGAGCTTCGTGGTGAAAAAATTGATATTATTAACTGGAGCGAAGATCCTGCAGCCCTGATTGAGAATGCATTAAGTCCGGCGAAGGTGGTTTCCGTAGATGTGGATACCGAAGAAAAGAGCGCAAGGGTTATTGTACCGGATTACCAGCTTTCCCTTGCCATTGGCCGTGAAGGTCAGAATGCAAGACTGGCAGCAAGACTGACCGGATATAAGATTGACATCAAGTCCGAATCCCAGGCGGGCACTTATTATGAAGACTGGAATAATAAAGAACAGTATAATGACCAGTATGATGAGGAGTATGAGGAAGAATATGACGGTCAGTACAACGACCAGTATGAAGATGAATATGCCGATTCTTATGATGGACAGTATGATGAGCAGTACGAAGAAGAGTATGATGATGAGTACAACGAAGAGTACAGTGATGAGCAGTAGTCAGTGAGTTTGGAAAAGTGAGAGGGAAAATGGCTGAGAAGAAGATTCCATTAAGAAAGTGTACCGGCTGCGGCGAAATGAAGCCTAAAAAAGAGCTGATTCGTGTGTTAAAAACCGCAGAATCGGAAATTGTATTAGATAAGACCGGCAGAAAAAACGGAAGAGGGGCATATTTGTGCAACTCTCTGGAATGCTTCCAGAAAGCAAGAAAATCCAGAGGTTTGGAACGTTCCCTTCAGACGAAAATTCCTGACGAACTATATGAAATCCTGGAAAAGGAGCTGAGTGCAGTTGAGTAACCAGGTAACGGACAAAAAGGTACTTTCCATGTTTGGTCTGGCCGCCAGGGCAGGACGCATTGCCAGCGGAGAATTTCAGACAGAAACGGCTGTAAAGAGTGGAACAGCCTGTCTGGTTGTTGTGGCGGAGGATGCTTCTGCTAATACAAAGAAGCTGTTTCATGACAAATGTTCCTTTTATAAAGTTCCGGTAGTGGAACTTGGAACAAAGGAAGAACTGGGGCATGCCATCGGGAAAGAGTACAGAGCTTCTCTTGCAGTCCTTGATGCAGGATTTGCAGAAGCGGTTTTAAAAAAGATAGAGAGTCGTAGTCAGGTGCAGTAACGGAGGTAAATAAATGGCAAAAATGAGAGTATATGAACTGGCAAAGGAGCTAAACGTTCCCAATAAGGATGTAGTAGCCTACCTTATAGAGAACGGAAGTGCCGTTAAGAGCCATTCCAGCAATATTGAAGATAAAGAAATTGATATGGTCCGGGGGAAGTTTGGCAAAAAGCCGGCAGCAGAAAAAAAAGAAGAACCCGTGGTAAGGCCGGCGGCAGTACCACAGGAAAAAGCAGCAGAGGCAGCACCACAGCAGAATACAGCAGAACAGCCTAAGGCAGCAGCACAGACTTCGGTGCAGAGACCACAGAATCAGGGCGAGGTGCGCCGTCCAATGAGTACCGATCGTCCGGTAAACAAACCACAGGGGGAGCAGCGTCCAATGAATGGTGAAAGAAAACCACAGGGGGACAGACCAATGAATGGAGAAAGACGCCCACAGGGAGAGCGTCCTGTAAATGGAGAGAGAAGACCACAGGGAGACAGACCAATGAACGGAGAGAGACGCCAGGGAGACCGTCCGATGAATGGCGAAAGACGCCAGGGAGACCGTCCAATGAATGGCGAAAGACGCCAGGGGGATCGTCCATACAATGGCGAAAGACGTCCGCAGGGAGACCGTCCGATGAATGGTGAAAGACGCCAGGGAGACCGCCCATACAATGGCGAGAGACGTCCGCAGGGAGACCGTCCGTTTAACGGTCAGAGACCACAGGGCGGCGGCAGACCAGGCGGCAATCAGGGCGGTTACGGAAAGGATAAGTTCTTTGACAAGGATAAGGATTCTGATTCCAATGATAGAAGAGGCGGTCAGTCCCGTGGCGGCTTTAAGAGCGGAGAAAAGAGCTCGATTAAGAGTGATTTTGCAAACGAGCTGACCAAGGAACAGAGAGCAGCAGCTTATTCCAACCGTGACAGAGACCGTGATCGTGATAAGAAGAAAGATCATGATGACGATTTCGAAAGCAAAATGAAGGGCAAGAAAGACCCGAACAGAAAGGGTGCCTTCATTAAGCCGGTTGTAGTAAAGGAAGAAAAGAAGGAAGAAGAAATCAAGACCATTATTATTCCGGAATCCCTTACCTTAAAGGAACTGGCTGACAAGATGAAGCAGCCTGCTGCAGCAATTGTAAAGAAGTTGTTCCTGGCAGGCAAGATGGTGTCCATCAACCAGGAGCTTTCTTTTGAAGAAGCAGAAGAAATTGCATTAGAATATGAAATTATTGCAGAAAAAGAAGTGAAAGTAAATGTTGTGGAAGAACTGTTAAAGGAAGAGGAAGAAGACGAAGCAACCATGGTGTCCAGACCTCCGGTTGTCTGCGTTATGGGTCACGTTGACCACGGTAAGACTTCCCTGCTTGATGCAATCCGTTCCACCAGTGTAACCGCAAAAGAAGCCGGCGGTATTACCCAGCACATCGGTGCTTACATGGTAGAAGCAAACGGCGAGAAGATTACATTCCTGGATACACCGGGTCATGAAGCGTTCACAGCTATGCGTATGCGTGGTGCAAAGTCCACAGATATTGCGATTTTAGTAGTTGCCGCAGACGACGGTGTAATGCCGCAGACCGTGGAAGCGATCAGCCATGCCAAGGCTGCCGGTATTGAAATCATTGTAGCAGTCAACAAGATTGATAAGCCTGCTGCCAACATTGAGCGTGTAAAGCAGGAATTAACGGAGCATGGTCTCATTGCAGAAGATTGGGGCGGTGAAACCATATTTGTTCCAGTTTCTGCACATACTAAGGAAGGTATCGATAAACTTCTGGAGATGGTACTCTTAACTGCTGAAGTTGCGGAATACAAGGCAAATCCGGACAGAAAGGCAAGAGGTATTGTTATTGAAGCACAGTTAGATAAGGGCCGTGGTCCGGTAGCTACCATTCTTGTCCAGAAGGGTACCCTGCACGTAGGTGATACCATTGCCATCGGTTCTGCTTATGGTAAGGTTCGTGCCATGATGGACGATAAGGGAAGAAGAGTAAAGGAAGCAACACCTTCTACACCTGTCGAAATTCTTGGTCTGAATGGTGTGCCGGATGCCGGAGAAGTGTTCCTGGCAACAGAAAATGAAAAGGAAGCAAGAACCATTGCAGAAGCTTTCATTTCCCAGAGCAAGGAAAAACTCATTGCAGATACCAAGGCAAGATTGTCCTTAGACGGTCTGTTCTCCCAGATTCAGGCTGGTAACATTAAGGAACTGAACCTGATTGTAAAGGCAGACGTACAGGGTTCCGTGGAAGCAGTGAAGCAGAGCTTAATGAAGCTTTCCAACGAAGAAGTTGCGGTTCGTGTCATCCATGGTGGTGTAGGTGCCATCAATGAGTCTGACGTAACGTTAGCAAGTGCTTCCAACGCAATTATCATCGGTTTCAATGTAAAGCCGGATAATACCGCCAAGGAAATCGCAGACCGTGAAAAGGTTGACTTAAGATTATACCGTGTTATTTACCAGGCAATTGAGGATATCGAGGCTGCCATGAAGGGTATGCTGGATCCGGAATACGAAGAGAAGATTATCGGTCATGCCGAAGTACGTCAGACCTTCAAGGCTTCCGGTGTTGGTGTGATTGCCGGTTCCTACGTACTGGATGGTAAGATTGTCCGTGGCTGTAAGGCAAGAATTACAAGAGAAGGAACACAGATTTTCGATGGACCGTTAGCATCCTTAAAGCGTTTCAAGGACGATGTCAAGGAAGTGGCTACCGGCTACGAATGTGGTCTTGTATTTGAAAAGTTCAATGACCTTCAGGAATTTGACCAGGTTGAGTTGTATATGATGGTTGAGGTGCCAAGAAAATGAGAAAAAACAGTGTAAAAAATACACGTATTAACCAGGAAGTGATGAAGGAGCTTTCTGTGCTGATCCGTACCGAATTAAAGGACCCAAGAATCAATCCGCTGATGACTTCCATCGTGGCATGTGAAGTAGCGCCGGATTTAAAGACAGCAAAGATTTATGTCAGCGTTCTTGGTGACGAGCAGGCTCAGAAAGATACGGTAAAAGGCTTAAAAAGTGCAGCACCGTTTTTACGGGGCAAACTGGCAAAGTCCTTAAACCTTCGAAATACTCCGCAGTTATTTTTCACCGTGGACCAGTCCATTGAATATGGTGTCCGTATGTCAAAGCTGATTGACGATGCCATTGCAGAAATACCGGAACGGGAAGACGAGGAAGAAATGACGGAGGCAGAAGAAGAGTAATCTGCTGATACTTCCGGAGATATGATACAAAACAGCTGAAATTGCAAACAAAAATACTGGAATGCTACATTTGTAGAACGTTTTTCTACAGGTGTAGCATTCCTTTGGATTAGAAAGTGAACATGTATGGACGGAATTATCAACATCTATAAAGAAAAAGGATTCACCTCCCATGATGTGGTTGCCAAGCTTCGGGGAATTCTCCGTATGAAAAAAATCGGCCATACCGGGACACTGGACCCGGAAGCCGAGGGAGTGCTTCCGGTATGCTTAGGGTCTGCCACAAGACTTTGTGATATGCTGACAGACAAAGTCAAGGAGTATCGTGCGGTGGTGCGTTTTGGCATAGCCACGGATACGGAGGATATGACCGGTGAAATCATAAAGGAAGCGCCGGTAACAGCCGGGGAACAGGAACTTAAGGAGATTCTTCCAAAGTTTCTTGGAGAACAGGAACAGATTCCCCCGATGTATTCTGCTATCAAAGTAGAAGGAAAAAAATTGTACGAGCTTGCCAGGGAAGGAAAAGTAATTGAGCGCAAAGGCCGTCCGATAGTCATTCATTCCATCGAACTTCATTCTGTGGAGCTGGACGAGGCAGGACACTTGTTTGAAGCGGAACTGACGATAGTATGCGGGAAAGGAACTTATATCCGCAGTCTGTGCCGGGATATCGGGGAAGCATTGGGAACCTGCGCCTGCATGAAGTCTCTGCTGCGTACCCGGTCCGGCAGTTGTTTTCTGTCAGACAGTCTGAAACTGTCAGAAGTGGAGGCCCTGCGGGATGCCGGAACCCTGGAAGAACATATAGTTACTGTGGAACAGGTTTTTGCAGAATGTAACGCATTTTCGATGAAGCCGGAATGGGATAAGCTGCTGTTAAATGGTAATCCTGTGATGGAGCAGGACTGTAACTGGAACCGGAACGGAACAGCAGAAGAATTTCCGGATAACTGGTATCGTGCCTATGACAGTACCGGGCGGTTTCTTGGTCTGTATGAAAAAACTGGAAAGAAATTTGTTCCGGTAAAAATGTTTTTATAAGGAATTGGAAGCATGGATATAATAAAAGACATTAATCAGATACAATGGAATAAAACCTCTCTGACGTTAGGCAAATTTGATGGTGTTCACTTAGGACACCGTATGCTGCTTGACAAAGTACTTTCGGCAGAACAGGACGGCTGCACTCCAACGGTATTTACCTTCGACCGGTTTCCCTCCCAGTTCCTTTTAAAGCAGGAAATGACTTCGATTCTTATAGAAGAAGAAAAGCAGCAGTTGCTGCGCAGTCTGGGAATACAACGGTATGTTCTGTTTCCGTTTCATGAGCAGACGGCCTCGTTAGAACCGGAGCAGTTTGTGGAGGAAATTCTGATAAAGACGATGAAAGTAACAAAACTGTATGTTGGTACGGACTTCCGGTTTGGAAAGGCACGCAAAGGTGATGTGACACTTCTGGAACATCTTTCCAGACAATATGGATTTACCTTTGAGGCAGTGGAAAAGCGTCTGTATCAGGGAGAAGAGGTCAGCAGCAGCCGGATTCGTGACTGTATTGCCAGGGGGCAGATGGAGGAAACGGCAGCAATGCTTGGTGTACCATATCAGATTTCCGGTGAAATAATCCACGGAAGAAGTCTTGGGCATAAACTCGGTGTGCCGACCATCAACCAGACAATTCCGGAGGGCAAAATCATGCCGCTGCCAGGTGTTTACTGCGCCAGGGTAACGGTGGAAGGAAAAGAGTATCAGGGAATTGCCAACGTAGGAAGCAAGCCGACAGTACAGGCAGAGCCAATCTTTGGCCTGGAAACCCATCTGTTTGATTGTAATGAGGATTTATATGGAAAGCAGGCAGCCACCAGACTGCTGCATTTTGTCCGCCCGGAGCAGAAATTCGCCGGAGTGGAGGAATTAAGGCGGCAGCTGGAACAGGATAAGAAGGCTGGGGCTGCATATTTTCAGCGGTAGTGTCTGATGGTTTGGAGGGAATTTCCATGAATTATCATATTAATCAATTAAATAATAAGCCAGCCTATCTTCAACTGTATGAATATCTGAAAAAAGATATTGTGACCGGGGCTTTTCCCTACGGAAGTAAAATGCCCTCCAAGCGGACACTGGCGGAGGAAACCGGAGTCAGTGTGATTACGGTGCAGCATGCGTATGAAATACTTTGTGACGAAGGTTATCTGGAGGGCAGACAACGGAGCGGGTATTTTGCCATTTATAAAGACAGCGATTTCTTTTCTGTAGCAGACAGCAGTTCTGCCAGAGCAGATAAGGAAGCGGGCAGAATTCAGACCAGGCAGGGAACAGAACATGAAACTGGTTTGGCAGTGAATCATCATAAAGCTGCCGGTCATGCCGCAAAAGCAAAGAAAGCCTTTCCGTTTTCCGTGCTTTCCAAGACCATGCGGAAGGTGCTTCTGGATTATGGTGACAGCATTCTCGTTAAATCCCCGAATCATGGCTGCAGAGAGCTGCGTGTGGCGCTTTCGGCTTATCTTGCCCGGAGTAATGGAATTACTGCGCGTCCGGAGCAGATTATTATCGGTTCCGGAGCCGAGTATCTGTACAGTCTGATGGTACAGCTTCTTGGCAAGGAACGGATATTTGCCCTGGAACATCCTTCCTACGAAAAAATCCGCAGGGTGTATCAGGCCAATGGGGTAACCTGCGACCTGCTGAAGCTGGAGCACGACGGAATCCGGACATCGGAACTGGAGCGGACAGAAGCAACGGTATTACATATTACACCGTTTAACAGCTTTCCAAGCGGCATTACCGCCAGCGTTTCCAAACGGCAGGAATATTTAAACTGGGCGAAGCGAAGAGGGGCTTATATTATAGAAGATAATTATGATTCGGAGCTGACGGTTTCCATGAAAAATGACGATACCGTATTTTCCATGGCGAAGAATTCTTCGGTGATTTATCTGAATACGTTTTCAGAAACGGTTGCACCATCCATGAGGGTGGGTTATCTGGTTCTTCCGGAGGCACTTCTTCCAACGTTTGAAGAAAAGCTTGGATTTTATTCCTGTACGGTGCCGGTATTTGAGCAGTATGTGCTGGCAGAACTGATTAATAATGGTGATTTTGAACGGCATATTAATCGGGTGCGGAGGGAAAGACGGAAAACTGTCAAAGAAAATACTTGACACCATCAAAATCTTGTAGTACAATACCACCTGTATGTAAAGAAAAAGACTTTACAGATAGAAAATTCGCGTTCCTCGAACGGAGGAGTTCTCGGAATGGAGGAATATGGTAGAATCCTTTGAGGAAATCGTTGAGCTTTCCCTGTTATTTGACTTTTACGGTGAAATGCTTGGCGACCACAAAAAGAAAATATTTGAAGACTATGTTCTGAACGACCTTTCTTTAGCAGAGATTGCAGAGGAAGAGGGAATTTCCAGACAGGGTGTCCACGATACGGTCAAGCGTTGTACAAAACAGCTGAAAGAATATGAAGCGGCACTTCATCTGGTAGAAAAGTTCCAGAATATGAAAGAAAAGCTGACCAGAGCCGCGGAACTTCTGACAGTATCCGATGGTGGGGCAACAAACTTAATTAATATAGAAAAAGCAAAGCAGCTGATGGATGAAATGCTGACGGAGCTGTAACTTATCAGGCAGCGAAATATTCTGCCACAGTTAAAGGAGTAAATACATGGCATTTGACAGCCTTTCCGAAAAATTGCAAAATGTATTCAAAAATCTTCGTAATAAAGGCCGTCTGACGGAAGCGGATGTAAAGGTTGCCTTAAAAGAAGTAAAAATGGCTCTCTTGGAGGCAGATGTAAACTTCAAGGTAGTTAAGACCTTTATTTCCACCGTTCAGGAGCGTGCCGTTGGCCAGGATGTTATGAGCAGTCTGACGCCGGGCCAGATGGTTATTAAAATCGTAAACGAAGAACTTGTCCGTTTAATGGGCGAGGAAAAAACAGAGCTTACGATTCTGCCGGGCAGCCAGACAACCGTTATTATGATGTGTGGTCTGCAGGGTGCAGGTAAAACAACGACAGCGGCAAAGATTGCCGGACAGTTAAAATCCAAAGGTAAAAAACCGTTACTGGTGGCTTGTGATATTTACCGTCCTGCGGCGATTGACCAGCTGGAAATCAACGCAAAGAAACAGGGTGTAGACTTTTTTGCCATGGGCACAAAGCACAGCCCGGTGAATATTGCGAAAGCAGGTATGGAGCATGCGGCAAAGAACGGCAACAACGTTGTCATTATCGATACCGCCGGCCGTCTCCACATTGATGAGGCAATGATGGAAGAGTTAGTTCAGATTTCGAACGAACTTCCAATTACTAATACACTTCTGACCGTAGACGCTATGACCGGTCAGGACGCAGTAAACGTTGCACAGACCTTTAATGAGAAGCTGCCGCTGACCGGTGTGATTCTCACCAAGATGGACAGTGACACCCGTGGTGGTGCGGCACTTTCCATCCGTTCTGTAACAGGTCTGCCGATTCTGTATGTCGGTATGGGCGAAAAGCTTTCTGATTTAGAGCCATTTTATCCGGACCGTATGGCAAGCAGAATCCTTGGTATGGGTGATATTTTAACCCTGATTGATAAAGCCCAGGCAGAATTTGATGAAGAAAAAGCAAAGGAAATGACCCGCAAAATGAAAAAAGCGGAGTTTGATTTCAATGATTTGCTGGATCAGTTCCATCAGATGAAGAAAATGGGTGGCATCAATCAGATTATGAGCATGATGCCAGGTGTCGGAAACCAGTTAAAAGATGTGGAACTGGATGATGACATGTTCAAGGGTGTGGAGGCGATTATTTACTCCATGACTCCGGCAGAGCGTGCCAATCCGGCACTGCTAAATACTTCCCGCAAGCGCAGAATTGCCAATGGTGCAGGCGTGGACATCGGTGAAGTAAACCGTCTGGTAAAGCAGATAGAAGGTCAGAAAAAGATGATGAAACAGCTGTCCGGTATGATGGGCGGCAAAGGTAAGAAACGCTTTGGCGGCTTAGGCGGTCTTGGCGGAGGCAAATTTCCATTTGGCGGAATGTAATCCGTCCGGAAATATGCGGTTTGTATTAAAGTTTGAAGCAATCAGAAAGGAATCCGAATCACTTTCTGTTGTCAATATATAACGGATAAGCAGAATGCTTTCCTGTTATCAACCAATAAAAAGAAGAATATTTTTCAGGAGGAAAAGAACAATGGCAGTAAAGATCAGATTAAAGAGAATGGGACAGAAGAAGGCACCTTTTTATAGAATCGTAGTAGCTGATTCTCGCTCCCCAAGAGATGGTAAGTTCATCGCAGAGGTTGGTACTTATGACCCAACTAAGACCCCAAGCGTATTCAACATCAACACAGAAGAAGCTAAGAAGTGGATCGAGAACGGTGCACAGCCTACTGAGACTGTAGCTAAGTTATTCAAGAAGGCAGGTATTAAGTAGTCTTTTTGTTTCGTCAGCTTCGGAGGTGCACAGATATGAAGGAACTTGTTAAAGTTATCGCTATGGCACTGGTAGATCATCCGGATCAGGTTGTTGTTACGGAAGAAGAAACAGAAAAGGCAATTGTAGTAGAGCTTAAGGTTGCTCCGGAGGATATGGGTAAGGTAATCGGCAAACAGGGCCGTATTGCAAAGTCTATCCGCACCGTGGTAAAGGCTGCTTCTACAAAGGATGATAAGAAGGTAGTCGTTGAGATTTTACAGTAGTTATAAAGCAGCAAAGCGCAGGGAAACTTGCGCTTTTTGTTTAGTAAATAAGGAGAATAAATTTGCTCCGCATACAACAGAAAACGTTGTTTTCTGATTGTCATAAAATAAGGAGAATAAATTCTCTGCCTGCATAAGCGGGCAGGCATTTTGCTCCGCAAAACAAGGAGAATTGGATGGAAGATTTACTCAGAGTTGGCGTGATTGCCAACACCCACGGGGTGCATGGGGAAGTTAAGGTGTTTCCTACAACAGACGACATGACCCGGTTTAAAAAATTAAAGGAAGTATTACTGGATACCGGAAAAGAATTAAAGCCGCTGAAAATTACCGGGGTGAAATTTTTTAAGAATATGGCAATTCTGAAGTTTGACGGAATTGATAACATAAATGACATTGAAAAATACAAAGGTAAAGATCTGCTGATTACCAGAGACCAGGCAGTTCCGCTGAAAAAGGATGAATTCTTTATCTGCGATCTGATTGGCTGTCAGGTAGTTACAGAAAATGGAGATGAGGTAGGGGAACTGACGGAAGTTCTTCAGACTGCAGCAAATGATGTTTTTCTGGTACAGGGAAAAGAAAAGAAGGAAATTCTGATTCCGTATATTGATGACTGTGTAAAAAATGTTTCGATAGAAGAAAAGAAAGTAACGGTGGTTCTGCTGCCAGGTATGGCGGATTAGGAAGGGCAGAAACACAGGAGGGACATTTTTATGAATTTTTATGTCATGACATTATTTCCTGACATGATTGAACAGGGCTTAAATACCAGTATCATCGGTCGTGCCATGGAAAAAGAACTGTTGTCCATCAAGGCAGTCAATATCCGGGATTACACACTGGACAAGCATAAACGGGTGGATGATTACCCTTATGGCGGCGGAGCCGGTATGCTGATGGCTGTAGAGCCGGTAGTGCGCACTTATCAGGCAATCCGGGAAGATATTGCGGCAAAAACAGGCAGTACGGAACGCCCAAGGGTGGTGTATGTGACACCATGGGGCAGACCATTTCACCAGGAGATGGCAAGGGAATTTGCCAGGGAAGAAAATCTCGTATTTCTGTGCGGTCATTACGAAGGAATTGACGAGCGGGCGCTGGAAGAAGTAGCAACCGATTTTGTTTCCATCGGTGACTATGTACTGACCGGAGGGGAACTGCCTGCCATGGTAATGATTGACGCCATTTCCCGGCTGATTCCGGGTGTTTTAAATAATAAGGATTCTGCGGAATATGAGAGTTTTGCCGGTAATCTGCTTGAGCATCCGCAGTATACCAGACCGGAAGAATACAACGGCAAAAAGGTGCCGGAGGTTCTTTTATCGGGACATCATGCAAAGATTGAAGCATGGAAAAAGGAACAGTCCCTGCTGCGGACGCAGAAGTACCGGCCGGATTTGCTGGAACAATAGAATTAATGTATTATGTGCAATCGTGAACTGTAATGCGGCAGTAAACAAAAATATTTTTTTCTAAAAAATGCTTGCATTAATTAGCAACATCGTGTATAATACTTCTTCGTGAGACAAGATATTCCGCTGTATCCATAGGGGATAGTAAGAATGTCTGTAAAATATTCAGGAGGTCACAAACATGAACGACATTATTAAGAGCATTGAAGCAGCTCAGGTTAAGTCCGAAGTAGCTGAATTCCACGTTGGCGATACTGTAAAGGTATACGCTAAGGTAAAGGAAGGAAACCGTGAAAGAACACAGGTTTTCGAAGGTATCGTATTAAAGAGACAGCACGGCGGTGCGAGAGAAACTTTCACAGTAAGAAAGACATCCAATGGTATCGGTGTTGAAAAGACATGGCCATTACACTCTCCAAACGTTGAAAAGATCGAAGTAATCCGTCTTGGTAAGGTTAGACGTGCTAAGTTAAATTACCTTCGTCAGAGAACTGGTAAGAGCGCTAAGGTTAAAGAGCTTGTAAGATAATTCAGGTGACTGTAAAAGCTCCGGGAGCAATCCCGGAGCTTTTTTTCAAAACCAGAAACACTCTCGAAACCACATCCTCAGTCAATGTATCAGTTATTAATTATTCACTGCATGGATTTGTAATCTGAATAATTTTGCAGTATAATGGAGGGAGAAAAGGGAGGTACTGCCAATAATGTTAAAAGTATATTTTGGAGATATGGAAGATAGTATATACAATACATCAGTCAGATTTGACAATAATTATGAAGATAGTTGGATTAATAGTGCTATTGCAAAAGAAATCATTAAGGATATAGACAATTCCGAAGTTTTAAGTGCAAATTGTATAAAAAGTGAAGTTTTAGGTCAAATTAGCCCAACAATGCTCTCAGGAGGTACCAAGACATTACTTTTAATTATCAATGAGCCAACAGAAATTTTTAATGCTTCTACTTGTGGAGATAATTGTGCAAAGTGGATTTTAAAGATTTCAGAAAATAAGGATGTAATTATCAATTTAAGACATATTATGGATTTTGGGAGAGAAAATTTTACTTTAGAGGTATTAAATAATAATAAGATTGTCCACAGCATGAAAGAATTATTACCGTATGCTAGTGAATATTTAAGATAAGGTGGTGTTTCAGTGAAAGGTTCTTATCGAATTAGAATTAGGTCAAAACGTGTGAGCTATGATTTTACATTATATAGGAATATCACTATTATACAGGGAGACAGTGCTACAGGAAAATCTACATTAGTACGATTAATAGATAATTATTATAACGAAGGATCAAGTAGTGGGGTAAAACTGGAATGCCAAAAAACGTGCAGAGTGCTGGGAGGAAAAGATTGGGAACATAATTTAGAGGCAATTAAAGACAGCATCGTCTTTCTTGATGAAGGCAATAAATTTATTAAGTCGGACGATTTTGCAGAGGCTATCAAAAATTCCGATAATTATTACGTGATTATTACCAGAGAAGATTTATCTTCATTGCCATATAGTGTCAATGAAATTTATGGTATAAAAATAAATGGTAAAACGTTAGAAAATGAACCGGTTTATAATGAAATGTATAGAATATATGGAAGTTACACTGCATCCAGACCAATAGAACCAGTTATGGTTATTACCGAAGATTCAAACTCTGGATTTTATTTTTTTGAACATGTATGCAAACAAAGTGGTATAAAATGTATATCTGCTGAAGGAAAATCAAAGGTAGTTAAACATATTAAAGCTGAAACAACAGATAGAATTTTGCTGATTGCGGACGGGGCAGCTTTTGGACCCCATATGAGAGAAGTGATGCAGTATTTGAAGATTTATACAAATTATATGATTTATCTTCCAGAATCCTTTGAATGGCTTATACTTAAATCTGGTATATTTAGGTCAAAAGTAATCACAGATATATTGGATAATCCGAGTGATTACATAGAAAGTTCTGAGTATTTTAGCTGGGAGCGTTTTTTTACGGCTTTATTGGTAAAAGAGACGGCTGATAACAAGAAAATTAGTGTTTATACTAAGACAGGTAAACTTAGTAATTACTATACTAATCCAGAAAATACTAATAAAATATTAAATGAATTAAAGAATATTAAACTTTTGTAGGAGGGTTTGATTAGTGTGGTGACTGCTGATTGATGGATAAATTGCAACAATCAGCAGTTCTATTTTATTATTTCATGGCAATCAAGTTGTCTTTTAATCCCAACACTGCTATAATGAATTTCGAAAAATAATCCCACCATTTACATATATAAGTGAGATAAGAAACAAAAAGAAAAAACTTTAAAATTTAAAATGAGATTTACCATGAAGAAAACAATAAAAATCGCTATGGCAACCGCAGCAGCAGTATTAGTAGTTATTGCAATCGTTGCAGCTGTTGCACTTACGACAAAGGAAACTAATAAACCGGTTCCTACAGTTACACCAACCGCTACCGTTGCACCGACCGCAACTTCTACACCGGTACCAACTGTAACATCCACACCAACCCCAGTGCCAACCAGCACACCAACTCCGGAGCCTACTGCAACCAGCACGCCAACTCCTATTCCTACAGCAACACCTACCCCGGAACCAACAGCAACACCGAGCCCAACGGCGACGCCAAGTCCAACACCAACACCGACTCCGGTGGGAATGATTGCATTAAATGAAGAAAATTTCCCG
>JAGBBW010000144.1 GCA_017938285.1 Lachnospiraceae bacterium | reverse complement strand
TTTGTTATTCTTTTTTTGGTGATTTAAGACTTGCTGAGAGAAACCGGTTTTTACCGCCGATACTGCCAAAAGAGAAGAGGAATATGCAACTGCAGACCGTAGAAGAGATTTCTGTCAGTGAGGGAAACTTTCAGGAGGAAGAACTGGAACCGGAACTTCCGCAGGCGCCGCAGAGAGAAAACGGGCAACCGTTTTTCTTGTCGGTAGGTCCTTCTGCAACTATGGTGTTGCCGGTTCTGCTTATGGCGTTTTTAGCAAGCAGTAACGGAAGCGGTGGTTACTACAAAGCAACCATTGCCATGACGGTTGCTTCGGCAGTGCTGAGTATTTTCTGGGGGATGATGCAGCACGGCTACAGAAAGCATACTTTCCGAAAGCAGGAGAAAAGGCGAAGGGAGGACTACCGTGCATACCTGCAGAATGCCAGAACGTATTTGGAGCAGTGTATAGCAGAAAATCGAAAATTTTTGTTGGAAAGATATCCCCATTACAGTGAGTTTCTTCCGAAAAGTAACGGAAGAATCAAAGTTCTTCGAACCCGGTTTGGTGAAAAGGAGAATTGTCGGCTGCTCAGGCTGGGGACAGGGGACATTCCGTCTCCGGTTAAGCTGAAATATTCCCGTAAAAACAACGGACTGTGTAGTGATGTATTGGTGGATGAGGCATATAAGTTGGCGGAGGATTATGGCGTGTTGGAAAATGTGCCTGTAGGAATTTCTCCGCAGAACATACTCTTATCGGTTTCGTGGGAGATGAAGCTTATGAGATACTTGCGCAGCTTTTGGTACAGCTTGTGGCAGGATTTGATGAACGTACGTTAAAAATAATATATTTTTACCACAAAGAGCATCCGAAAGAGTTAGAACTTGCACAGTGTCTGCGGTGGACACCACACATCTGGACGACAGATAAGAAAAACAGAATGATTGCAGGGGATGAGAAGGAGGCAGGTGAACTGCTGCCTCTGATGCAGGGGATTTTCACGGAAGATGGCGGGACAAAGGAGCAGATGCGTTACGTATTTGTGGTCGCCAATGAAGAACTGATCCGGGGAGAGAATCAGATTAATCTGGAAAAGGCAGAAGTCGGAAGGCAATGTATTTTGTATGTAGGCAAAAGGAAAGAAGAGATTCCGGCATGGGCTGAGTGTATGCTGCTTGAGCAGCAGAATGAGATGGTATGGTATCGTGACGGAATTTCAGAAAGCAGAAGGATAAACTGGGACAGATGTCAGGTGAAAGATGCAGAGGATTATATGCGTCATCTGGCAGCTGCGGATGACGGTGAGCGCGGGCAGACGGGAATGCCGGATAGAGTTTCCTTTTTGGAATTATTCGGATGCAGCGTGGTAGAGGAATTAAATTGTAAAGTGGTGTGGCGGGAAAGCAACACAGCCCGGCGCATGCGTGTGCCAATCGGAAAAGGTGAGGGAGGCAGGTTGGTTTTTCTTGATATTCACGAAAAGTTCCATGGGCCTCACGGACTGATTGCAGGAACTACCGGTGCAGGGAAAAGTGAATTGCTGCAAACCTATCTTCTTTCTCTTGCGGTATCCTTTAGTCCTGAGGATGTGAATTTTTTTGTTATTGATTATAAGGGCGGCGGCATGGGAGAGGCCTTGCGTGGGTTGCCTCATTGCAGCGGAGTGATATCGAATCTGTCGGGAGGGCAGATTAAGCGGGCTCTTTTGTCAATTAAAAGCGAAAATACCAGGCGGCAGCAGATGCTTGGAAACCGGATGCTTAGTCATGTGGAGGAATATCGGCAGCTTTACAGAGAAGGAAAGTGCACAGAGCCGATGCCCCATTTACTTTTGGTGGTAGATGAATTTGCCGAACTGAAAAAGGAAGAACCTGAATTTATGCAGGAAATTATCAGTTTATCCCAAGTGGGAAGAAGTCTCGGCGTTCATTTGCTTTTAGCAACACAAAAACCGGCAGGCTGTGTGGATGACAAAATTTGGAGTAACACCCGATTTCGGCTGTGTCTTCGGGTAGCGGAGAAACAGGACAGTACGGACATGCTTCACAGGCCGGATGCCGCTTATCTGACAACGGCGGGCAGAGGATATCTGCAGGTAGGTAATGATGAACTTTTTGTCCCTTTTCAGACGGGTTACAGTAAAGCTGTCTATGAAGAAGGAAAAGAGTGCAGAGGACAGAGTGCATTGCTCTCCATGACAGGGCAGAGGTCGGTTTTGAATAGCGGAGAGAAAGAAAAAAAGCCCAGACAATTGGAAAGTGTAATCAAATATGTCAGTGAAACGTCAGAGAGACTTGGGTATGTTAAGGCGAGAGAACTTTGGATGCCGGAACTTCCCGGGATGTGGGTTGCAGAACACAGTGAGAGAACGACGTGGAAGGGGATTTGTCTTGGGATTTGTGATGACCCGGCAAGGCAGCGGCAATTTCCGGTTCTGTATCAACAGGAAAGGGAAGGTCACCTTTGCCTTTGCGGCGCGCCGGCTACCGGGAAAAGCGTATTTTTGCAGAGCTTTTTGTGGCAGCTATGTGAAAAGCATACGCCAAGAACGGCGCAGTTTGTACTGGCAGGCACGGAAGCGGCGGCAGTCCGGTGCTTTGCAGGGATGCCTCACTGCCTTGGCTATATGACAAAAAAGAAGGAAGCGGAATGCTTTTTTTATCATTTGAAACAATTCTTTATTCAGAGAAAAGAACTTCTTGGGGGCATTGGTTTTGCCCAGTATCAAAGAAAACAATCAAAAGAAATATCCACTTTGTATCTTGTAATTGACAATTATGCGGCATTCAGGCAAATGACGGAGGATGTGTATGAAGAATTTATTGAAAAAATAGCGGCGGAGGGTGTGAATTACGGAATTTATCTTGTTATTACGGCAGCCGGATGCGGCAGTGGAGAAATTCCGGCAAGACTGTTTGAAAAGATAAAGACCACTATGACTTTGGAAATGAGCGATAGGGTGCTATATGGTGATGTGCTGCGCAGATACCGGTTTGACGTATTGCCGAAAGAAGGAATCAGAGGAAGAGGATTATGCCGCATGGAAGAACGCATTCTGGAATTTCAGGTGCCCCTTATGGAAAGCAGCGATGATTATGAGCGAATAGAACTGGCAGAGCAAAAAGGAGTAGAGCTTAGGAAGGAATATCCTGATATGGCGGATATGTATTTTCCTTATTTGCCGGAGCATGGCGGTGCAGAACTGCTTTGGGAGCGGTTTATGCAGGAAAAAAATGTCCAAAAACAGGATGAAAAAAGGCGGATGGGACAGAAGCGGGCATGGGTGGAAATTCCAATGGGATATGTAAAAGAAAGCGGGATGACACAGTCTTTGTATTTGCAGCAGACGGATGCTTTTGTAATTACCGGCGCACAGGGATGCGGAAAGGGGCAGGTGCTGCGACAGCTTCTTTACAGTATGGAGCGGATGGGAAAGAAAACCGCGTTATACGAGGGAGGAGCGTTATATGGGGATGGCAAAGCATATGAGGAAGCAGAGGTGCTTGGCATTGGTGATATTAAGGAGTTTGTACAGAAAGTGCCTTTCTGTGAACCGCAGAAATTGATAATTGTTGTTTTGTCATTCGAGGAGGAACTACAGTTAATCGGAACGCAGTGGTATGAGTGGTTGGCAAAAAGTGCTGTGGGAATTTGCATGGGCGGATGTCCGGGAAATCAGAGAATCCTTTCCTTTCGGGATTTGGGCTATGAGCAGATGAACCGGCCGCTGCCGTATGGCTACGGGTATTTGAAAGTAAAAGCCGGAACAGATACGAAAACCATTATGATTCCCATAGAAAAGAAGGAGTAAGGAGGCAGAGAATTGATTTTAGTTGACGTGCAGATGGTGGCAACAGGAGAAATTTACGATTTTGAACTGGATGAAAATCAGGCGGTGGAAATTTTGCTAAAAGAAATTAAGCAGCTGATAAGCGAGAAGGAGCAGAGAACATTTTCGGATGAAAAATTTTATCTCTATGCCATGTACCG
>JAGBBW010000143.1 GCA_017938285.1 Lachnospiraceae bacterium | reverse complement strand
GTCCCTCATGGAATCCGACTACCTCAGCCAGCACAGTTTTTCCCATGCCCGCCAGCACAATCCGGCACGTATCGCCGACCTTTGCTTCCGGTCCGGTGGATTCCACGGTAAGTCCGACTACTTTTACTACTTTACCGTATGTCTTTATGTAATTTTTATTGCATAAATCCAAATATCCAGCTATGTTCATACTAATCTTCCTGTTATTCTCCAAGTAATGCCAGGTCTTCCAGCAGACCATTCAGCTGCCGTTCCAGACCACAGTCAATTACCCGGTTTTCATTTTCCAGCCTGCAGCTGCCTTCCGGCAGATCCAGGGATTTTTTAAATTCCAGTTCCAGTTTTCCAGCATATTTTTCCTGGATATCCAGAAATGTTTCTTCATATTTCTGGTAATCCGCTTCACTCAGTGACACTGTAAATGCAGTATCTTTCTGCGCAAAACCAAGTCCTGTTTCAATCAGATAAGAAAGTATTTCAGTATGGTAATCATACGCTACATTGGTAACCTTTCTCACCAGTTCGGTCAGAATCTTTATAAAAGACGGCTCCAGTTCTGCAAACTTCTGTTCATACTGCTGTCTTAACTGAACTTTTTCCGCTTCCAGTGCTGCCACTGCCTTTTCTTCTTCTTCCTTTGCCTTTTTTAAGCCTTCTTCATACCCCTGGGCAGAAGCCATTTTCAGAATGCTTTCCTTGGCAATTTCTGCATCACGCCGCGCCGCATCTACCAGACCGTCCGCCTGTGCCCTGGCAACGGCAACAATATCGTCTCCTTTTCTCTGCAGAATCGGAGACATTTCTGCCATAATTTCTTCCCGCAGGGAATTTTTTATTGCCTCTATATCGACTTCCGCCGCTGCAGGAAGAGGAACTTCCTGCGCTGCCGGCTGTACTTCCATTTCCCCAAGGTCTTCCGCTGGAAGACCCTGGACAAAATTTTCACCGTTCTGGGACTCTTCCAGCATCTGTGCTGCAGGAAACAGCGCACGTACACGCTCTAAAATTTCATTTTCCCGGGCTCCAAAGTCCAGCTTTTTAATCTTTTCCTTGTCATAGGCAATGGCACTTGCCTTAATCATGTTACTAGACAACGAGCTCGTCACCTCCGCCTCTGGATGTTACGATTTCTCCGGAATCCTCTAACTTACGGATAATATTAACAATCTTCTGCTGTGCTTCTTCTACATCCTTCATACGTACAGGTCCCATGAAGTCCATATCCTCGCGGATCATAGTAGCCAGACGCTTGGACAGGTTGTTGAAGATTGCATTCTGAACATCTTCGTTGGCACTCTTAAGAGCAACCGCAAGTTCATTATTATCAACTTCACGCAGCACACGCTGAATGGAACGGTCGTCCAGGGTAAGAATATCCTCGAAGACGAACATCTTCTTGCGGATTTCGTCGGCCAGTTCCGGCTCGTCGATTTCCAAAGTTTCCATAATATGTTTTTCTGTACCACGGTCTACGGTATTTAAGATTTCTACGATAGAATCTACACCACCGGCAATGGTATAATCCTGGTTTACCAGGGAAGTCAGCTTACGCTCCAGCACACGCTCCACTTCCTTGATGACATCCGGCGACGTACGGTCCATCTGGGCAATACGCTTTGCAACGTCAGCCTGTTTATCCTGCGGCAGCGAAGAAATAATCGCCGATGCCTGACCGGTGGACAGGTAAGACAGGATTAAAGCAATCGTCTGTGGATGCTCGTCCTGGATAAAGTTTAAAATCTGGGACGCATCGATCTTGCGGATAAACTCGAACGGACGTACCTGTAAGGAAGCCGTCAGCTTTCCGATAACCTCCATTGCCTTGTCGGAACCAAGAGCTTTTTCCAACAGGTCCTTGGCATAACCAATACCACCTTCGGCGATATACTGCTGTGCCAGACAGACCTCATAGAATTCATCCAGTACTTCTTCTTTTAAAGACTGGCTGATACTTCGTGTATTAGCAATTTCCAAAGTCAGCTGTTCAATTTCATCCTCCTTTAAATGCTTGAATACATTGGCGGATTTTTCCGGACCCAGTGTAATCAGGAGAATCGCTGCCTTTTGAACACCATTCAAATCAGCTATTTTTACTGCCATTTCGTCTCTCCCTCATTTCTCTCTTAATCCCAGTCTTCATTCAGCCAGTTACGTAAGAGCTGTGCAACAGCCTCCGGATTCTCGTCGAAGAACTTCTCGATCATCTTTCTTGTCTCGGACTGTTCGCTGAACTCGACATCCTCTAAGGACTGGTTCTCCTTTGTCGTAGCCAGTAACTGTTCTACGGATAATTCCGGTTCCAGCTCGGTTACTTCTACCGGAGCCATGCCACGGAATACTACAAAGAGAAGGAATGCCACAAGAATAACCGCAAGTAAAATCTGGAGATAGAACGTCCAGTCCCTTGCCACTTCTTCCTTAGGGGTATACTGGTAAATATCATAAGTAATCAACGTAATGTTGTCTTCCGGAATACCGGTAGACATGGCAATAACAGAAACCAGCTCTGCATCTGTTTCTGTCCGGATTGGATCAGAATTACGAAGCACATATTCCTCAAAGCTCATGTCATCCAGAAGTCCGAGAATTTCCAGTTCTTCCTCGGTACGCTGCAGAACCCTGGTTGCAGTAACTGCAATGGAAGAATTTGCCGCATCAATACTTCCGTTATCATAAACTTTGTTTGTCACACGGACACTTGGCTCATAATAATCATCCTCAGTATAAGTTTCATATGTACCACTGGTGCCGTCCTGCAGATAATAGTCCACTTCATCATTGGAATCCGTTCCCGGAATATCACCGGAGCCATTGGATCCTTCACTGGATGTTTCGTGGTACTCTGTCAGAACACCATGGATTTCTCCTTCAATTGGAAGGTATTCGGTAAAAAGTTCTGTTACCTTATCAAAATTAATCGCCAGATACGGTGCAACATTTACTTCTGTGAAATTATTCATCAGAATCGCACCGGTAACTGTATCAATATAAGTTTCCTGTAAATGCATCTGGATTGACATCTTATCGGTAACATCAATCTCATCTTCTTTTTCTTCTTCCGGACCATTAAACAGTAAGTTACCGTTCTGGTCGATAATCCGGATGGTATCCAGTGTTTCATTGCCGACCGCATACGCTACCCAGTTAGCAATACCAAGGGCAGAATCTTCGTCAAACCTGGAATCTGTCACGAGCATAACACTGACCGGAATCGACTTGCTGCTGGTCAGAATAGTATTGGAGGTATCTCTTGGAATGTAGCTGATAGTTACATCCTTTACACCCGGAGTATAATTAATCAGCATGGTCTCCAGATCATTTTCCAGACGGAGATGATTCCGGGTCAGACGCTCCCCATTGGTAGTCGTCAGACTGGTGTCCAGCATATCCTGCCAGTCAAATCCGGATTCTACCAGATCACTGACGGATACTGCCATCATGGCATCCATCTGTTTTTCTTCATCTACCATAACCGTAAGGTTATCGGAAGCCAGTTTTGCATCAATTTCATTTTCACGCAACAGTGAAATAATATTACTTGCTGTCTTGGTGTCTTCGAACGTATCCAGTTCCACATAGGATGTTCTTCCGAGCACAACCACCAGAATAGCCACCATGATAATTACTGCGGATACCGCACTGATAATGATGGTTTTCTGTTTACTTGTCCATTTATTCCAGTATTCCAGAAACTTCTTTGGAAGTTCTTTTAGTCTCTCCTGCATCTTTTTACTGCTCCTTTATGCCGCCTGCTTCTTTACCAGCCGCTTTATTTTTGACAGCGGTTTTTCCCTCGTCCGCTGTATGAAAATGCATTTACATTTAGAACTGAATCTGCATAATTTCCTGATATGCCTGTGTCACTGCATTCTTTACCGCAACAGTGTATTGAATTGCCATGTTGGCTTTTTCCTGTGCAACCAGAAGATCCGTTACACTGTCATTCAGTCCAAGCATATATTCCAGTTCTGCCTGCTCTGCCTGGTTTGTCGCATCTTCTGCTTCCTGGATCATTCCCATGGCAGAATTCAGCAGCGCCTCAAAAGTCTCTGTATTGGCACCGGTCAGCTTTTTGCTGTCCTCGGTGTACATATTGTCAAATAAGGATGATACACCCTGTATAGATGAAATGTTCATCGTCGTCTCTCCTCCGTCAGATACAGCCCCCGGCTGTCATTCCCTGTTTTCTGATTATTTTACTTACCAAGTTCCAGACCCTTCAGAGCCATGTTCTTGGTTGCGTTAAACGCTGTCACGTTTGCCTCGTAAGAACGGCTGGCATCAATCAGGTTGGTCATTTCCGTTACCGTATTGACATTCGGCAGCGTAACATATCCATCCTCGTCTGCATCCGGATTGGAAGGCTCATATACTTTTTTCATCGCAGTTACATGATCTTCTACGATAGAAGAAATCTTTACTCCAGTACCTACCTGCGGATGGTAGGACAGGCCTGCTTTCTGTGCGGTCAGATAAGACTCAAAATTCCGGTTGGTAATTCCTCTTTCTTCAAACACAACCGTCTGTCTTCTGTAAGGCTCACCATTTTCATCCCTGGTTGTATTTACATTAGCCACATTCTGTGCAATAATATCCATTCTGGTACGCTGGGCACTCATGCCGCTTGCGCTGATATTCAAGCTGGTCATAATAGACATAGCTGCTACTCCTCCTGATTTACTTATTATTTATTCAGAACCATCTTCAGACGGTTAAATTCATGTGTCATGGAATCCAGTAACGTATAGTACTTAATCTGGTTATCCGCAAGATACGCATTTTCTGTATCAATATCCACGTTGTTGCCATCGTAACGGTAGCTCAATGATGAATATTCTGTATAAATATCCGGTTTTAAAGAAGACAGGTTTCCATTTAAGTTTGCCACCTTCTTGTCCAGATTTCTGGTATGTACGGAAGTATCGGAAAGTGCATCCGCAAGAAGGGACTGGAAATCCAGATCCTTTCTCTTATAGTCCGGAGTGTCCACATTCGCAAGGTTGTTTGCAATAATTTCATTCCTGGTCCAGCTGGCCTCCGCTGCTTTGTTTAAAACATTAATATAATTAAATGCATCTGAGCCGATCATATCATATTCATCCTTTCACTAATTCCATTTTACAAAGTCTCAGTATTATTATACTGCTTTTTTATAAAAATACAAGATTTATTTCTTGTTTTCGACAAAAATAGGTCAAAAACACTACAGATGGTATCTCTCTTCTTTTTTTACAATTCTTTCATATTTTCACTTTTTTCGAAAAATTTTGCACAGACTTGGTTTCATTCAGTTAATTCACATTATAAACCATTTCTTTTCTCTCTGGAAGATTATTCCAATACAGAAAAAGAGAAAAAGGCATCACACGAACATCCTTTTTCTCTTAACCTTCCCTGTAAAACCTGATTCAGTTTTAAAGATTCTTTAATTCTTCAAACACCACATCGTTCAGAACCTTAATGTACGTTCCCTTCATACCGGAGGACCGGGATTCAATTACTCCGGCACTCTCAAATTTCCGCAGCGCATTTACAATGACGGAACGGGTGATTCCTACCCGGTCAGCAATCTTGCTTGCAACAAGAATACCTTCATTTCCTTCCAGTTCCTCAAAAATATGGGTAATGGCCTCTAATTCAGAAAACGACAAGGTACTGATGGCAGAACGCACAATCTGCACTTTGCGGTTTTCCTCCGCATTTTCTTCATTTACGGAACGCATCATTTCCAGACCAACCACGGTGGTACCATACTCACTCAGTATGATATCGTCAATGGAATACGGTTTTCCATCCTTATAGATAAACAGCGTTCCCAGACGTTCTCCCGCAATGTCAATCGGAATAATAATTGCCTGATACTCCTCGACCCCGGCAAATTCAAATCCCAGAGTAGCCAGATTGGCATTCTCTTTCGTGGAAAGTATGTTCAGAAGCCGTTCATTTAACACTCCGTCAATGTATCCGCCTACTGTATCCCGGATCAGTTCATTAATCGGGGAAATATCCGAGCGGTTCTTGATACCAAGCACCTTTCCCTTTTTACTGATAACAAGAATATTGGATTCCAGTATCTCACTTAAAACAAGGCAGATATCATTAAACACAACTTTATGGGAATTGTTGTTGTGTAATAACGTATTTATCTTCCGTGTCTTATCTAATAATTGTACGCTCATGGCAGCCTCCTTTCAGAATTGAATGACAATTTCCTCTAATGTCAACTATACCACGAACTTCTCATATTCGCAAGTAAATTATTCGATTTTTTTCATAAAATTTCAGAACAACAGTTACTGTTCGCACAAAAATGACAATAACGGCTATTTGTTTACCACATATCCGCACGTTTCCTCCAGGCAGGCAAGCTTTGCACCCTTTTCCACCAGAACCCTTCCGCAGTCCGGACAGCGTTCTTTTGTCGGTTTCTGCCAGGACATAAAGCTGCAGTCCGGATTATTTTCACAGCCATAATACTTTCTGCCCTTCTTGGTCTTGCGTACCACCACTTCTTTGCCGCAGTCCGGACAAGGAACACCGATTTTCTCCAGGTACGGTTTTGTGTTTCTGCACTCCGGAAAACCAGGACACGCCAGGAACTTACCGTGGGGACCATATTTCACCACCATCATGCGTCCGCATTCTTCACACGGAATATCCGTCACTTCATCCTCAATCTTTACATTTTCCAGTTTTTCCGCTGCTTCCTGTACCGCCTGTTCCAGATCCGGATAAAAGTTCCGGATGATGGTCTTCCACTGGATGTCACCTTCTTCAATGCTGTCCAGCAGTGTTTCCATATTCGCAGTAAAGCTGGTGTCCACGATGGTCGGGAACGCTTCCTTCATAATACGGTTTACCGCCTCCCCAAGCTCTGTTACATAAAGATTCTTATTTTCCTTCACCACATAGCGGCGGGCAAGAATTGTTGTAATGGTAGGCGCATAGGTACTTGGACGTCCGATTCCCAGTTCTTCCATGGTACGCACCAGGGACGCTTCCGTATAATGCGGTGCCGGAGAAGTAAAGTGCTGGTCACCGGACAATCCGGACAGCTTCAGTACGGAGTCCTTTGTCAGTTTTGCCACTCCGCGGCTCTTACTTTCTGCTTCGTCCTCCTCATCCTCTACCACATACATGCTCATAAAGCCTTCAAACACCAGCTTGGAAGCAGCCGCAGTAAAACGGTACTGTCCGGCATCCAGCTTTACAGAAACCGTTTCATACTTTGCCGGCTTCATACGGCTTGCCACAAAACGTTTCCAGATAAGCTGGTACAGACGGAACAAATCTCTTGGAAGGGAATCCTTTACCTGCACCGGTGTAATCGTCACATCGGTCGGACGGATGGCTTCGTGGGCATCCTGGATTTTCTTTCCCTTTGCCGCAGTCTTTACCTGCTCTGCCTCCATTTCCTTCCCATAATTCTCCACGATATATGCTCTTACTGCCGCATCCGCTTCTTCTGAAATACGGGTGGAATCCGTTCTTAAATAGGAAATCAGCGCCACTGTACCATGCCCTTTGACATCCACGCCTTCATACAGCTGCTGTGCCAGACGCATAGTCTTCTGGGTCGAAAAATTTAACAGTTTCGAAGCTTCCTGCTGCAGGGTACTTGTTGTAAACGGCAGGGGTGCCTTTCTCTGGCGTTCTCCGGTTTTAATATCCGCCACCGTGAACGAAGACTGTTCCACTTCCTGTCTGATCTGCTGAACCTGTTCTTCATTTTCCACTGCCAGCTTTTTGTCACCGATTCCATAAAACTTTGCTTCAAACGGTTTCTTTTCCTTGTCTGCCAGAATGGAAGCCGTCAGCGTCCAGTATTCCTTTGGCACAAACTCGTTAATTTCTTCTTCCCTGTCACAAATCAGACGCAGTGCCACCGACTGTACACGGCCCGCACTTAATCCTCTTTTTACTTTTTCCCAGAGCACCGGACTGATACGGTATCCTACCACACGGTCCAGAATACGTCTTGTCTGCTGGGCATCCACCAGATTCAGGTCAATGTCCCTGGCTTCCTTAATCGAATTTTTTACTGCATTTTTTGTAATTTCATTGAATGTGATACGGCTGGTATTCTTGGAATCCAGCTTCAACGTATGAAACAAATGCCAGGAAATCGCTTCTCCTTCCCGGTCAGGGTCAGTTGCGAGATACACTTTGTCTGCCTTCTTTACTTCCTTACGAAGCATGGACAGAATATCCCCCTTTCCACGGATGGTAATATACTTTGGCTCATAGTCATTCTCTACATCAATACCCATCTGGCTTTTCGGGAGGTCTCTGACATGCCCGTTGGACGCCACCACCTCATAATTTGTTCCTAAAAATTTCTTAATCGTCTTTGCCTTCGCCGGGGACTCTACGATTACAAGATACTTTGCCATAACCTTCCACTCCTTTAATCTGCAGCTCAGTTCTGCTGATACTCATTTTCCTGTATAATGAAATAATTCTTCAATGGCTGTTTTATATAGTGTTTCTGTTCCATATCAAAGAGAAGACTGGTAAGTTCTGGTATATCCATTCCTGTTTCTTCCTGCAACTCTTCGATATGCTTTGGACGTAAACTCAGACAAGCATACACTATTTTTTCCCGACTTGCAAGTAAAAGGTTCCAATTTCTTTTGAAAATTTTTTTCTTATCTTCCTGTTCTGACAAAAAAAGCCCATATTTTTCGCCAAATCCCCGCAGAATATCTTCCGGTTCCCTCACCAGATAAGCCCCTTCCTGAAGTAGCCGGTTCGTTCCTTCTGCCAGCCGTTCATAAATTCTTCCCGGCACTGCATAAATTTCCTTCCCCTGCTCCAACGCATACGAAACCGTAATCAGGGAACCACTGTTTTCCCTGGCTTCTACCACAAAGACCGCATCCGAAAGCCCGGAAATAATCCGGTTACGTTTTGGAAAGTTCCAGGAAACCGGCGGAGTCCCCGGTACTTCTTCCGAAATTACACCGCCCCGCTCTTTCAAAGCTTCATATAATTTTTTATTCTCCCTTGGATAACAGACATCCACACCGCTTCCCAGTACAGCGTATGCACTGCCCACCGCATTTATGGCTGCCCGCTGTGCAGCGGCATCAATCCCCCTTGCCATGCCGCTGACAATCTGGATTCCTGCCGCAGAAAGCCTTAAGGAAAAACCGGAGGCAATTTCCTCTCCATATACACTGCAGTTTCTTGCTCCGATGACGGCCAGGGAAGGCGCCTGCTCCTCCGGCAGTCTGCCATAGTAATACAGCAGAAAGGGTGGCTGGAAGACTGTCCGCAGTCCCTCCGGATAATCCTCATCCTCCCTCGTAACAATCCGTATCCCTTCTTTTTTCAATTTTTCATAAGACTTTAAAAGCGTTTCCCGCTGGGCGTCCGACTGCAGGACCGACTGCAGATGTTCTGTCCGGGAAGCCGGAACCATACCTTCCTTCCAGCAGTCCTTTACCCTGGATTTTCTGCTTTCTTCATACCATACCGCCACATCCGGACACTGCAGCAGCAGTTCTTCCTTTTCTTTCTGTGAAATACCCTGCAATCCATGAAACCAGTGCCAGCAGCGTTCCCTGTCTTCCCGTTTTCCCTGCTCTGTTGTTCTGCCGCTCATTCTTCCACCCTCCAGTACTTCTTTCCGACATTGCAGTAACTGTACGCCTCAACCAGATGGGTCTTTTTTATTTCTTCACAGTTTTCCAGATCTGCAATTGTTCTTGCCAGCTTCAAAATGCGGTAATACCGCCGGGTGCTGAACTCATTGTTCCTGAACAGCTGATGCAGTGTTTCTTCTGCTTCCTCATCAAAAACACAGACTTCTTCCACTTCACGTCTTGTCAGTTCTGCATTCAGATGAAATTTCTGCTTCCCGCTCCGTTCTGCCTGCCGCTTTCTGGCTCTGGCAACCCACTGCCGCAGTTCTTCCGAGCTTTCCGTACGTTCTCTTTTCCGCAGCTTCTCGTATTCCACCGGAAACACTTCAATCATCATGTCAATCCGGTCCAGAATCGGCTGGCTGATTTTCCCGATATAGCGCCGTATCTGATGAGGGGAGCAGTTACACCGGTGCCTGTCCGGAAAATAGCCGCAGGGACACGGATTCATCGCCGCTATCATCTGAAATGCAGCCGGGTACGTATAGGTGGCCTGCAGCCTGGAAACTGTCACTTCATGCTCCTCCAGAGGCTGACGCAGTGTTTCCAGCACCTCCTGCTTAAACTCCGTCAACTCATCCAGAAACAATACCCCATGATGACACAGACTGACCAGTCCCGGCTTCGCTGTCCGGCCGCCCCCCAGCAGGGCCGCCTGGGTTGCCGCATGGTGCGGTGCCTGAAACGGCCGTTCCTTCACATACTGCATTTCATTTTTCAACTGCCCTGCCACACTGTAAATCGTAGACAATTCCAGCATTTCATCAAAGGAAATTTCCGGCAGCAGTGACGGCATACAGTTTGCCAGTGCCGTTTTTCCGCTGCCCGGCGGCCCAATCATCAGAAGATGATGTCCTCCTGCAGCCGCAATCACCAAGGCCCGCTTTGCAGCCGCCTGACCGATAATATCTCCCAGATCCTGCCTGGCACCACGCTCCTGTTCTTTCTGATGCTTTTTCAGAATTTCCGGGTTCAGCGGCTGTTCCGGTTCCTGCTTCCGTCGTTCCGTCAAAAAATCCACCACATCCATTAAAGACTCCATGCCATATACCGGCACTTCCCCCTGCAGCGCTGCCTCCCCTGCATTTCCTTTTGGAACCAGCATTTTCCGGAAACCTTCCCTGGCAGCGAGTCCCGCCATTGGCAGTATTCCCGGCACCTTATTCAATTTTCCATCAAGACTAAGTTCCCCTGCAAACATACACCCAACGGTCTGTTCTTCTGGAATTATGCCGAATGCGGCAAGAATTGATACTGCTGTTGCAAGATCAAAAGAAGTCCCTTCTTTGCGGATGTCCGCCGGGGACAAATTAACGGTAATGTGCTTTGGGTCCAGCCGGAAACCTGCATTTTCAATCGCCACACGCACACGCTCCCTGGCCTCCTTCGCCTCCGAAGCCAGCGCACCTACCATCTGCAGCTGCGGAAGACCATTTCTGACATCCGCCTCCACCTGAACAGTGACAGCCTCCATACCAAGCAGGACTGCACTATACGTTTTACAAAACATAATACTCCTTTCTTGTCTCTCCCAAAACAAGAAAACTCTGGGATAAGTATAACAAAGAAAGGAGTATGCGTCAAACATTATTTGTCCAGTATCTTTTTAATTTCACTCATAAACGTATTCACGTCCTTAAATTCCCGGTATACAGAAGCAAATCTCACATAAGCCACCGGGTCCAGCCCCCGCAGCTTATCCATTACAATTTCACCAATTACAGTACTTGGAATTTCTTTTTCTTCCATATTAAATACTGCTGTTTCCACTTCGTCCACCAGCGCATTAATCCGGTCCACAGAAATCGGCCGTTTATGGCAGGAACGGTATACACCTGCTTCTATCTTCGCCCGGTCATAAGACTCCCGGTTATTGTCCTTTTTTATCACAACAAGAGGAATGGTCTCAACCTTTTCATACGTTGTAAACCGTTTCGTACATTCATCACACTGACGTCTTCTGCGAATGGAAGTCCCTTCATCAGCCGGTCTGGAATCAATCACTCTGGTGTTTTCTTTTCCGCAAAACGGACACTTCATATGCCACTCCTCCTTTTGTTCCGGAAACCACGTCTATGTGGTAACTCTGTTTTACCTGTTCCTTATCGTGCCGTCCTGCATATACTATATCATACTCCTGTCAAGAGGTATCCTATGCGAAATGACTGTCTGGACGAATCCATCCGTATCTGCAAACTCCGCCAGAAAGAGGTTATCAACCTGCGGGACGGCGAACGCATCGGCTTTGTCGGTGATATTGAATTTAATTTAAAAACCGGCTGCATCGAACGGCTCATCATTCCCGGTCCCTGTAAAATATGGGGCATCCTCGGCCGGGAACAGGAATACATTATTCCATGGCGGTGTGTCTGCCGCATTGGATTTGATATTATTCTGGTCGATGTGGACATCAACTGCGTCACATCCAAATGCGACTGTGTCATCTGACACCGGCACCTTCCTTATGCTTCTTCGTAACACCTGCGGATATACTCGCAGGACGCCTGTACGTTCTGCGGTGTGGAAGCCTCTAACAGCACATGGATAAATGGCTTTTTCTTCTTTAAAATTCCAAGCAGATGTGGAATATTAAAACAGCCTTCTCCTACCGTCAGCGGCTCGTAAACGATTTCGCCATCCTTCATCACATAATCCTTGATGTGAATGGCATCGATTTCCTGCCCCAGCAGTTCAAAAGCACCTTCCACAATTTTTTCATGCTGCTTTTCATTCTCCGCATTCAAAAGATTAATCGGATCCAGAATGACACGAAGGTTTGGGGAAGCCACGGCATCCAGCACTTTTCTGGTACGCTCCACGTCACACATAATATGCTTATATACCGGCTCAATACCAATACATACGCCCATTTTTTCCGCATATTCCACGATCCGTTTCAGATTTTCGATAAAAATATGCAGTGCCTTATCTGTATGGTTTTCCGGTGTATATTTATATTCTGTATTTACCGCTCCGGTTTCCGTACCTACCATGCCGCACTCCAGAAAGCTGGCAAAACGGATATGATGCATATACACATCCATCGTCTTTTTTAATTTTTCCGTGTCTGGATCTGCCAGATTCCGGTAGCAGCCAAGAACTGCCACTTCTACCTGGTTTTTCTCGAACACACGCTTCATATAATCCGCCATGCCGGAGGTCATCGCCTCCGTACCAACGTTGAAATCACGGACTGCCTTTGCCAGCGCAAGCTGGGTACAGCAGAACCCTGCATCGGAAATACTTTTTACAAGCTCATCAAACGGAGCCGCCGGCATATCATGCCCTCTTACACCTAAACGTAACATACATTCTTCTCCATTCTCCACAGAAATGAATTACTCCGTGCTTCTTTAAAATAATCCGGTAATCTTACCGTCCACTACATCAATAGCCTCAGCCGCAGGCACCTTCGGCAGACCCGGCATCTGAATGATGGTTCCGGTGATTGCAACCAGGAATCCTGCACCGGCATTGATATACGCTTCACGGATGTTAATAGTAAAGCCCTCCGGTCTGCCAAGCAGCTTCGGATCATCCGACAGAGAATACTGGTTCTTCGCCAGACATATCGGCACATGCCCAAAGCCAAGCTCTTCTAACTTCTTAATTGCCTTTAACGCTGACGGATCATACGTAACAGAAGCCGCACCGTAAATTTCCCTGGCAACTTTTTCAATCTTTTCCGTCAGCCCCAGTTCATCTTCATAAAGTACATGGAAATCCGACTTTTTATGTTCCAGAGTATCCAGAATACAGTTTGCCAGCTCGATGCCGCCTTCGCCGCCCTTTTCCCAGACTTCAGACAAAGCGAACGTACAATCCCTTGCTTCGCAGAATTCCCTGACAAACGTAAGCTCTGCTTCCGTATCCGTCATAAAGCGGTTCAGTGTCACAATTACCGGCACGCCGTATTTCTGTAAATTCTCAATATGTTTTTCCAGATTAACAATACCGGCTTTTAACGCCTCTAAGTTTTCTGCCGCAAGCTCTGTCTTTGGCACACCACCGTTATACTTTAATGCACGTACCGTAGCCACCAGCACAACCGCATCCGGCTTTAACCCTGCCATATGGCACTTAATATCAAAGAATTTTTCCGCACCAAGATCTGCGCCGAAACCAGCCTCGGTAATCACATAATCTGCCAGTTTCAAGGCAGTTTTTGTTGCACGTACGCTGTTACAGCCATGGGCAATATTGGCAAACGGACCACCATGCACCAGTGCCGGTGTATGCTCCAGTGTCTGAATCAGATTTGGCTGCAGGGCATCCTTTAACAGGGCTGCCATGGAACCAACCGCATTCAAATCCTTTGCGGTTACCGGTTCTCCGGCATACGTATAGGCTACGATGATTTTGGACAGACGATCCTTTAAATCTTCCATATCCGTCGCCAGACACAGAATCGCCATGGTTTCTGTTGCCACGGTAATCGCAAAATGATCCTCTCGTACCACACCATCCGATTTCTTTCCAAGACCAATCGTAATATTCCGCAATGCGCGGTCATTCATATCCAGACATCTTTTCCAGACAATCTGCTTTGGATCAATATTCAGGGCATTTCCCTGGAATATATGATTGTCGAGCATTGCTGCCAGCAGATTATTCGCTGCCGTAATTGCATGAAAATCACCAGTAAAGTGGAAATTCAGTTCTTCCATCGGAACAACCTGCGCATAACCACCGCCGGAAGCTCCTCCTTTGATACCAAAACAAGGTCCCAGTGACGGTTCACGCAGGGCAATTACTGCCTTCTTTCCCATGCGCCCAAATGCCTCACCAATACCAACGGAAGTCGTTGTCTTTCCTTCGCCCGCCGGGGTAGGATTGATTGCTGTCACCAGTATGAGCTTACCATCCGGATTATTCTTTGTCTTTTCAATCAGTTCCTCTGAAATTTTCGCCTTGTATTTTCCATAAAGTTCTAAATCATCTTCACAAATATCAAGAAGCGTTGCAACCTCCTTAATTGGTTTTAACACTGCCTCCTGTGCAATCTGAATATCTGTTTTCATCAGAATCCTCCATTTCGTACTTTATTGTGTACCATTATTCTATATGTAGTATACCAGACTATAAACAAAAACACAAGCAGTTTAACGCAGTAACAACTTCTATGTTACTGTTCCTCCAGATAGTTTTCAAATTCTTCCCGGCTCATTAAAATCTTCCGTGGTTTCGTTCCTTCTTCCGGACCAACCACTCCGGCTTCTGCCAGCTGGTCCATAATCCGGGCTGCCCGGTTAAAGCCGATTTTGTAAACTCTCTGAAGCATACCAATGGATGCCTTATCCTTTTCAATAATGAAACGTCCGGCTTCTGCAAAATACTCATCAAAACCATTGTCACTGCCGCCAGCCGCTGCTCCTCCGGCTTCCGGTGCCATTCCACTGGCAATTTTCTTTGTGATTTCCTCACTGTACCCTGCATTGCCAAAATTCTGTCCCTTTAAGAACTCAACCACCTTGCTGACTTCCTTATCAGAGACAAACGCTCCCTGGATACGCACCGGCTTTGGATAACCGGATGGGAAGAACAGCATATCGCCCTTTCCAAGCAGTTTTTCCGCACCTACCGAATCCAGAATCGTTCTGGAGTCAATACCGGAAGAAACCGCAAACGCCACACGGGATGGTACGTTTGCCTTGATAAGACCGGTAATAACATTTACGGACGGACGCTGTGTAGCCAGAATCAGATGCAGTCCCGCTGCTCTCGCCATCTGGGCCAGGCGGCAGATCGCATCTTCCACTTCTCCCGGCGCCACCATCATCAGGTCTGCAAGCTCATCTACAATAATGACAATCTGTGGAAGTCTTGGGAATTTTTCATCCGCAAGTCCTTCTTTTGCCGCTTCTTCCACACGTTCATTATAACCCTTTAAATCACGCACACTTAAAGCAGCAAACCGGTCATAACGCTCTAACATTTCGGTCACTGCCCAGTTTAATGCAGCCGAAGCCTTCTTTGGATCCGTCACAACCGGAATCAGAAGATGTGGAATACCATTATATACACTCAGTTCCACCACTTTTGGGTCCACCATGATCAGTTTAACATCATCCGGATGTGCCTTGTACAGAATACTCATGATAATCGTATTAATACATACCGATTTACCAGAGCCGGTAGAACCGGCAATTAATAAATGCGGCATCTTTCCGATATCTGCCACGATATTCTGTCCGCCAATATCCTTACCAACCGTAAATGCAATATTGGAACCATGCCCTGTAAATTCCGGAGACTCAATCAGTTCCCGCAGAAGAACCGCAGTATTTTCTTTATTCGGAACCTCAATGCCAACTGCCGCCTTACCCGGAATTGGTGCCTCAATTCGAACATCCGCTGCTGCAAGATTCAGCTTGATATCATCTGCAAGACCGGTAATTTTACTAACCTTGACTCCCTGCTCCGGCTGAATTTCATACCGGGTAACGGATGGTCCACGGCTGACATTATTAATGGAAACCCTCACGCCAAAGCTTTCCAGCGTACTCTTTAACTTGTCCGCTGTCTGACGCAGTTCTTCTTCCTCCTTCTCTCCGGTTTCTTTTACTACAGGTTCTGTCAGCAGGTCAACCGGCGGAAACTGATATTCCGGCATTTTTTCCTCCTGTGCCGCCAGAGCTGCCTCTGCCACCAGTGCCATATCTGATGCTTCCGGTATGTTTGCAGCTTTTACTGCCATGTCCGGTACCGGCACTGCCGTACTGCCCGGTGTTCTGGTCTTCTCCGCTGCTGTCCGTTCTTCCACCGGTTTCTTCACCGGTACACCATCAGCCGCATGTTCAAATGCAGCCTTTGCCACCGGACTTTCCGGCTGACGTTTATCCAGCAGCGCCTGTTCCGAAAAGCTTGGTTCAAACGGTTCTTCCACAGGAGTTACCTTTGGAGGCTCGGTTGTCATGGTATACACCGGAACCATCGGCGGCCACACCAATGGCGGTTCTGACGTTACTGGTTCCACTGTCTCCACCGCTTCCTCTGTTTCCATCACTTCCACACTCTCTGGTGCCAGCGGTTCTTCGTATTGTTCTTCGTGTTGTTCTTCCTTTTGTTCTTCTGTCTCTGTCTGTTTTGGTCCCTGCAGTTCCGTACTGTTCTGCAGCAGGGTCACCTCCCGGTTTCCTCTTTCCTCATCCCCACGGTCAAATTTTCTCCGGAGTTCTTCTTCATAAATGCTGTTCACGGCATCCATGGTATCCTGGGATGGCTGGAAATTTCCTGTATATATCAGTTCTTCCGTTTCCTTGTCCAGCGCAGCAAATTCCTGTACCCCTGCTGCCGGCTGCTCCGTTGTTTTCGCCTGTTCAGCCTTAAGCTTTGCAGCCCTGATTTTTTCTTCACGCACTTTTGCACGCTTTTCCTGCTCGGCCTTTTCCTGTTCCGCACGGGCAATGGCAGCTCTTTCCTGTGCCGCCTTCACCTGCTCAGCACGGATTCTTGCCTGCTCGGCACGCTCCTGCTCCATACGCATTCTTTCCTGCTCCGCACGAATACGCTCCTGTTCTGCCATCTCCCGGTTTTCCTGCTCCCTGCGCATCTGTTCCGCATACGCTTCTTCTTGTCCCGTCGCAGGTTCTTCTGTCAGGGACGAGCCATTTTCATAGCCGACCGGTGCTGTCTTGGAAATACCGCCAAAAAAGTTTCTCTGCGGTTCTTCCTTCGGAAGCTCTTCCATGTTCTCTTCTTTGTTGGAAAGAAGAAAACTTTGTGCCTTGCTGCGGTTCTGGTTTCGTTCCTGTTCTTCCCGCATGGTCTGCAGCTGTTCTTTCCGGAGCATACGCTGTTCTTCCTTCTGCATACGCTGCTCTTCTCTCATCAGCCGTCGTTCTTCCGAACGAATCTCATACAATTCTTTCTGTTTCTTCATTTCCCGTCCGCTGACCTCTGCCAGAAGGGCAAACAATGCCTTTCCCGTCAGTATCATAATGCAGAGCAGCGCCAGGGCAATCAGAACTACATAGCTTCCTACTCTGCCAAACAAAGGAACAAAGATAAAACAAAGTAGACCGCCAAGCATTCCTCCCCCATTTTTCTTTTCCGCAGACATCTTGTAATACTCCAGAAATTCTACATCTGTAGTCTGTCCGAACACAAGCTGGATCAGTGCGGCAACAATGGCAAATAAGCCGATGGAAGCCACCAGCTTGATGATATACCGCTTATTATTTTCCCTGTTCGCCAGATAAAACGCCACACAGAAAAACAACAGAAAAGGGATGATGTACGCCAGAAAACCAAACATTCCAAACGTTATCTGATTAATAAATTCCCCCACTTTTCCGCTCAGACTAAAATTACTCAGAAATAGAAGTGCTGAAATAACAATGGTAATTAAAAGAACCAGTTCATTGCTAAGTTCCGGCACCAGTTCTTCCTTTGGTTCCGGTGCCGCTCCTCTCTTTCCGGCGCTTCCCCTGGCGGCAGCCGCCGGAGTCTTCTTATCAGAAGTTCTGGCAGTTACCTTTGTCACGGAAGCCTTCGTTCCCGTCTGCTTTTTTTCTGCGGCTTTTTTCTGTCCAGCTCCTGTTTTTTTCTCATTCGCTGTATTTTTTGTATTCTTTGCTGCCATATTTACAGACCTTTCTTTCCTTTCCTTACACACTCTTCAAACAGAGTTACAAGCGCCGGATCAAACTGCGTACCTGAAAATTTCCGCAGCTCGTCCATCGCTGTTTCTTCCGACACTGCACCTTTATACAGCTGGTCGTGGCTCATAATATCATATGAATCCACAATAGCCAGTATTCTGGACAACAATGGTATTTCTTCCCCTTTCAACCCATATGGATAACCTGTACCATCATAATTTTCATGATGATATAAAATCAGATCATTAATTTCATAATCCAGCCACAGTTCCGATGCCGTCTGATAACCGGTAATGGCATGCAGCTTGATAATGTCAAATTCCTCTTTTGTAATAATCGACGGCTGTCCCCAGATTTCTTCTCTGGTCAGCACCCTTCCGATATCATGGTAACGGCAGAGCAGCTTCAACCTCCGCTTTTCCTTTTCCGGCAGTCCAAGTCTGTCTGCCATGGCAAGACCATGTTCTGTAATTCTTTCCACATGTTCCCTGGACTCGTAATTCTTTCTGAAATATTCCTCCGTCAGGGCTTCCGTCATCAGCTGCTTCTGTTCCTCGCCCTCCTTCGCCTTTTTCAGAATCATGTCCATTTCCGCATACTTGATGTACTCTGTGGATGGCACTGCCGTATTTTCCCGGCACGCCACACCATAATTCATAAAAACCGGAACTCTTGGCAGTGCTTTCTGCCGTATTTTCCGGGCTGCATTTTCCAGATAAAGTTTCATCTGTTCTTCACTAATACCATCTGCCGCAACCACCACATGGTCATCCTCTGTATAAGCTGCCAGCGTCTGTTCCGGAAGCACCGCCCGCAGTGCTTCCGACATTACCTGAACAATGCGGTCACCCAGTTTACGCCCATAAAGACGATTCAATAATTTCAAACCGGAAATGTTGCAGATTCCAAGAATCACATGCTGTCCCTTTTTGTCCAGTTCTTCCAGCCGCTGTTCAAACGCTCTACTTGTGTAGAATCCTGTAAGTGCATGGAATGTAGACATATTTTCCAGGGCATTGTACATCCGTTTCTGCTTTGTTACATCGTGAAACACGTATAAACGACCCATTTTCATGCCATTCTGAAATTTCATCTCCAAAATATCCAACCGGTAAACAATTTCTGCATATTCCATCCGATATACAAAATCCCTGGTTTCCAATAAATTCGGACTAGGCTCATACTTCAGCTGTAGAATGTCATTTATAAACGTTTCCCTTGTCATATTCCGCAGATTCTGTCTTTCCAGACCAAACTTATCTGCTGCTTCCTTATTAAAGTCCAGAAGGACATCTTCCATGTCAAACAGTACTATTGGTTCCTGCATTTCTTCCAGGATTATATCCCTGGCTTTGCTGCGTCCTGCTGCCGGACGCAGACGCTTCACCAGCATATATGACACCAGAATTGTGCCTGCCCCTGCTATTGCCCCACAAATAAATTCCAGCATACTACCTCCCTGTAAGCTTCCGCAAAATTCCACACGCTTCCACAGACAGTGTCTCTGCCTGTTTTACGCCTGGAATGCCTGCTCCAGATCCTCAATAATGTCCTCAATATCCTCAATACCAATGGACATTCTTACCAGATCAGCTCCTACACCAGCCGCAATAAGCTGTTCATCGGTCAGCTGACGATGTGTGGTGCTGGCCGGATGAAGCACACTCGTTC
>JAGBBW010000142.1 GCA_017938285.1 Lachnospiraceae bacterium | reverse complement strand
GTTCATCCTGAGCCAGGATCAAACTCTCATGTTGAAATGTTTGTTTCCTCTCAGAACTCACTTCTGGCTTTTTACTTTCCTAAAAAGCAAAGGTTCGTTCCGTAAGCGATTTCTCAAATCGCTTTTTACTGTTTCTAAGGCCAATCGAACTTCGTTCGATTTGTTCTCTTAGAATGAAAATTCATTGAATTTTCAGGGTTGTTTCACTGTTTAATTATCAAGGTTCTAAACGAAATCAACGATTTCGCTGCAACCGGTTTCATCTGGTTGCGGTTTGTTTCTTGTTTTCGCTCTCACAAGCGACTTTGTTAGTTTATCATACTTTATTTTGTTTGTCAAGCACTTTTTTCAAGTTTTTCAACTTTTTTGTTTCTCGACTCTAAAAACAAATCGTACGAATTATTCTAACTATTCGCTTATTTGAAACAGCTTCGTTATCATAACACAGTGTGTTTTGTTTGTCAAGCACTTTTTTAAGTTTCTTAATCATTTTCCCACCGCATTTCAACTGTCTTTCGAAGCGAAGCCTATTCTAGCATGTAAAAATCTTTCTGTCAATACCTATTTTTATATTTTTCCTATTTTTCGAATTATTCTTTCATTTTAAACTATTATTTGTGTCTAACTTCCCCATTTCTACAAGATGTAGTTTCTTTTTCATAAAGCCACTGATCACACAGCTAAAAACTGATATAACTACTGGAGAAATGTATTTTTTCATGTTATACTTTATTTTGGGTCTGCCCTGAAACTTTTTTATCGTTTTTTGCGTCTATTTGTATGATACATCGTAACTATTCAGCACAGGACAAAACACCTGTTGTTTTGTCCATAAGAAAGTGATTCATCTTTAATAAACAAGGAGTGCCTTCCTATGAAAAAAGACATCACCCTGCCCCTTCTTACCATTGGGCATTTTACTATCGACCTCGCCTGTCTCTACTTTTATTTTACATATTTTCCTCCGTGCGGATTAGTTGCCGGTATTTCTGCTGCATTATTTTACAATTTTCTCGCTTTTGCACTGCAGGCACCGATTGGCTGTTTTTTTGACCGCTTTCCAGCCAGAAAAAGTACTTCTATTGGTATTTTGTTTGTTTTAGTCGGTTATATCTGTGGTTTTTGCCGCCTTTACACTGCCGGTCTCATGCTGTGTGGTTTTGGAAATGCCTTTTACCATGTCGGTGGTAGTATCGGCATTGCCCGTACCGATACGAAAGGACTCCGTAACAGTGGCATTTTTGTATCTGCAGGGGCACTTGGGGTTTCCCTTGGTACGTTCCTTGCATCAGGTCCTGGTCTGTCAGACTTTCGCAGACAGACAGTAACGGTTTTGCTGGTTCTCTTTTTACTTATATTATTAGTATTGCAGAAGAGAGTCCGCAGTTCCCGTCACTCTGCCCGCTCTCCTTTACCTGTAAAAACAACTACCCTTCTGCTTCTGCTTTCCCTGCTGGCAGTATTTATCCGTTCCTTTGGCGGGCTCTTTTTCCCAAGCTCCTACCGCCTCCTGTTTACTCTGCCGGGAAACGGTCCTTTGGCAATTTTTCTGCTGGCGATGGCCTCTGGTATTACTGCCTTTCTTGGAAAATTTATGGGAGGCTTTTTATCGAATGTGTGTACCGCCTTTTTCCGCAACCACACCTCATGGAAATCCATAGATTCGAGAAGTGGTAATTATTTGTCCGGCATTCTGACACTTGGTATCAGTACCCTGCTGCTGACATTCGGCGGTAATATCCCCCTCCTCTGTTTCCTTGGCATTCTGTTCTTCCATGCTGCCATGCCTGTAACACTGTTTGAACTGTACTGTATCCTGCCGGACCACCCCGGCTTTGCCATGGGTCTTTCCACCGTCATGCTGTTCCTTGGTTATCTGCCTTCTACCTGGATACCGCCGGATACGCTGCCGGATTCCCTGATTTTATGCCTGCTGACTCTTTTGGCAACCGGCTGTATGGCTGCTGCGTTCCTCCTTTACCGAAGGTCTCGTACTTAACTGCCGCCTGCTATCCCACTTCATAAGGAAGCACTGATTAATTCATTGCTTCCTTAGAAGCCTCCGGCAGATTGCACGAATTTGCAGTAGAAATTGCAGCTTCGCTGCACAAATTCAGCGCAGGAAACGCTTCATCAGCGTTTCCATAAAAATAATATTTGACAGGAGGATTGTCCATGAATGTCACCTATCTTTTTCCTTACCTGACTGCCCTGCTTCTTACCATAATAATTGAAGGACTCCTATGCTGGTTCTTTTTTAAAACTCCCGGCTGGCTCCGCTTTACCTGTCTGGTGAACCTGTTCACAAACCCGTTAGCCAATGCACTGTATACTATATTTTATCTTCTGGTTACAGTTTCACGGACTACATTGTTCCTTTTTCTTTTGTTGTTGGAACTTGCCGTATGGTTATTTGAAGCCTGGCTGTTTTCCCTATATGCTGTCCGGCAAAAAAACGTTACTGCTTCTGCCAAAGAAAAACCTGCTTTTGCCGGAGGCTTTTTCACCAGACGCTGTGCCCTGTTGTTTTCCCTATGTCTCAATGCAGCCTCCTGCCTGGCCGGAGTGGTGCTGCAATTATAATTTTGAAAGGAGATAATCATTATGAACTTATTTTTTTCTTTCTGGACACCATTCCCTTTTCTGGATCTGGTGATTACACCACCGCCGGAAATAACTCCACCTGCTGGCGAACCATCGCCTGCCATGACACCCGTACCAATCATCGTACTGGTTCTTCTGCTTATTTTTATTGGGTACTTAATCTGGAATACGCTAAAAAACAAGAAATGAGGTGATCCATATGAATCTGTTTTATATCCTGTACTGCTTTTTTCCTTTTTTAGATGTTATTTATGAACCAATGACATTTAACCTCGGTGTTACTTCCCCTGAAACCAAAGTAATTGTCATTGTAGTTCTGCTTTTGTTCCTTGTATTTATCGGATATTTAATCTGGAATGTTCTGAAAAAGAAAGATTGAGAATCAATGAAACATACCGGGAAGCCGTCAGGAAATTTCCATCCTGCAGCAACCCGGTATGTTTCATATAACCACGTTCTGTTCTGTTTTTTTGTATTTAAAGCATACCAATGAAATCTTTATTTCTGTACTAAATGAACTGCAAAGCCGCCCAGTTCACCCTTTAAGTATACAGCAATCAGCTTGTCATTCTTATACTTTGCTGTGCTCATATCGAACTCGAAGCCCTGAAGTTCCATATGGTACACTGCTCTCTCAATGTAGTTTGTACCAATGGCAATATGGCCGTTGGCACCAAGATATGGCTGCTTCATTACTTCAATCGCAGTACCTGCGAATACAGAGCTGCCGCCTACCTTCTTTGTGAAACCAAATAACTTCTCGAAAGAACCTGCAACATCTTCTGCTTCATTTTCATTCTGTGCATTGATACCAACATGTCTTAATTCAAAACCAAGCATAGTATTAACTGCTTCTCTTGTCAGTCTCTTGATTTCTTCGAAGTTTCCTTCCTTTACCAAATCCTTTGGAACCATCCAGGAACCGCCACAGGCAATAATCTTATCAAAATCAAGGTAGGACTTTAAGTTCTTTGCATTAATACCGCCGGTAGGCATAAACTTCACCTTGGTGTAAGGTGCTGCCATTGCCTTAATCATTGGGAGACCGCCGTTCTGTTCTGCCGGGAAGAACTTCACTACTTCCAGACCAAGTTCCAGTGCCATTTCAATATCCGTTGGTCTTGCGGTACCTGGAGTAATCGGCACATTCTTTTCCTGACAATACTTAACAACCTTTGGATTTAAACCAGGGCTGACAATAAACTTTGCTCCTGCTGCCACTGCTCTGTCTACCTGCTCTGTGGTTAATACAGTACCTGCACCCACTAACATTTCAGGACATGCCTGGCTCATCTGACGGATTGCTTCTTCCGCTGCATCGGTACGGAATGTAACCTCGGCTACCGGAAGACCACCTTCACAAAGTGCCTTCGCCAAAGGCACTGCATCCTTTGCATCATCAATAACTACTACAGGAATAATACCAAGCTTCTGAAACTGTACTAATACTTCGTTCATACCTTCTGTCTCCTTTTTGATTAACTTTCAGGCAGGACATACGGAATTTCCTCCGGATCTGCCTGTATTAAATTTATCACAACTCCGCTTCTCTTCGGAGTGTAAGTGCTTACATAAACAGTATAACCTAAAATCCACAGAAATTCAACTGGTTTTATGCTTTTCCTAATACGATTTTTGCTAAAACATTGCTGTCATACAAAAAACCAAGAATCTTACTCTCATTAATCATAACCATACAGCTCTGACCAAACTCTGTACTGCCAAGCATGGTAATTACAATAAACACAATCCAGAGTATTACCAGACCTTCCAGGGCACCCAGTCCAAGACCGGCCAGTGTGTTAATCTGATGCAGTACCGGAAGCCTGCTGATAACATCCAGCACAAAACATAACACTGCAATTCCGGCGGCTGCGATAAGAAATGTAATAAAAAAGCCCACCGCATTCAGTATGATATTCGTCAGAAGTTCACAAATATAAGTTTCCAGCGCATTCAGCTGATCACCTACAAAATCTGCCGCTTCCGCTTCTTTTTCTTCCAATGTTTCTGTCAGGGAAGTTTTAAGCGTATCCTTGATACTGTCCGGAAGTTCCAGACTGTCAATAAATGCCGCAGGATTTCTTTCCTCTCCGTCAGACAGATTTTCTGCAATCCCGGACAGGTCAATAATCTGTTCCAGCTTACCCGTAACCGCTCCTGTAATCTTTTCACTGCTCTTTAGCATATTGGTAACAACAGGACTTACCAGAATGGTAATGATAATGACCGCTATTGTAGATATAAGTGAAAACACCGACTTTACAAAGCCAGCTCTCCATCCTGCAAATGCACAGGCTCCGATGATTACCACCGCAGCTAATAATAACCAGTTCATATTTATTTCTCCCTGCTTTCTTCTTTTTTCTCATCATCCGTCAGACGGATTGTCCGCACCGTTCCCGAATCTACCAGAAAATACCGGTCACCCCCTGCCGGAAATACGGCTTCCACGCTCTGGTCAAACGTACTGCCAAACTTTAAAGACCGGTTACTGCGATAAATCACCGCACTCTGCGGACTGGTAAAAATCACTTCGTCTTCCGTTGCTGACAACCGCTCATAATCCGGAATTTCATCCCAGGAAGCCTTTGCTTCCCCTTTCGCATTATAAAATGTCAGGGTCCGCTGCTTCATGGCGTCCTCTTTCACAATATAGAGTCCGTTCTCCACGCAAAGCACTTCCACCACTTCCTCCTCCAGCGTCTTTTCCAAAACCAGTTCCGGCACTTCCGTCAGACGGAAAATCCTGAACCCATTTTCTAAAAGTACACAGACCGTATCCGCATTCAGGAAACAGACATCGTACGCCAGCAGATTGTCCGGAAAAATCGTCTGTCCCACTACATTGCTGTTATAGTTTTTCCCAACTTCGCCGGCATTATAAAAAGTCACCTTGCAGATCATGGCATCTCCCTGGAAAGTAACATATAATGTAACCAGTTTCTTTCCATCCTCAGACAATGCAATGTCAATAGGAATCCCATCCGTTTTTGTCTTCGTATTAATGTCCACACGGAGCGTGCCATTAATATCATACAACTGGATAAAATCCTCGGTTTCATTGTCCAGAAGGACCGCCGTTACCCCCTGGGCCGCCACTTCATGTTTTACAATCGGATAAATCACTTCATAATGATACGGAATTCCATTCTCCGCCACTACATATACCGACCTGCCACCGATATCTGCCACTGCCGCCACATCCTGACAGTAGGTAATTGCAGGGTTGTCCAACTGGTAGGAAATCTCCCATTGTACTTCCCCTTTCTGGTTAATGGCCTTTGCACCATCATTGCTGCAGAGCAGCAGTTCATTCTTTCCCTGGACCACACCGGTCAGTCCGGAAGAAATCCCCTGTTCCGACAATACTTCATATCCTGCGTATTCATGCCCCCGTTTCTGCTGTACCCAGAGAATCCCCCCGGTAATTGCAGACAACACAAGAATCCCGGTGAGAATCCGTATTATTTTTTCTGCGTTTATTTTTTTTCGTCTAACCTCTTCCAAGAAATCTACCTGCTTTCCTATTATTCCTGATACGATAAAGAGTATAACACATTCCTGGAAATTTGGCATCATTTTTTAAACTTAATACTTAAAGCGGTCTCCTCCGCCAAAGCCTCCAAAACCACCCATACCTCCGGATGTACCCAGGTACGTAACCACATCCGTCAATTCTACTTCTGTTACCTTATCTCCGACAGAAAGGATACAGGTACTGCCTTTTTCCATACCCGGAGCAGAGATTACGATATTCTCGAAATTCTTTGCAGCAGTATAACTGACCAGTACATTGCCAGAAGCATCCGTCACCGTCACTACCGTCCCGGCTTTCTGTGTCCCATCCGTATAGGATACCGCTGCCTGGGAAGAGGTACTGCTGGAAGCCTGTGCCATTCCTGCACTTCCCGCCGCTACCAGAATACCTCCGTTTACTGTACAATTTGTCGCATAATCCATACTGCCATTTCCATTATTCACCGGCCCATCTACATACACTTCACCACCATTGATTACAATACCTCCATTGGCATCCAGGCCATCTCCGGCGGCATTCACCCGGAGCACTCCGTCATTCACCGTAAAGCTGGCACTGGTATCTTCCATCCTGCCAAAGCCACCCATGTCTCCACGGCCACCACCTGGACCTCCTGGACCGCCCGGACCACCGCCAAATCCTCCATCAAAAAATCCCTGCTGTGAATCATCCTGGTCTGCCCCATCTTCCGTAGCTGTTCCGGCGGCATTCACACCGTCATCCTGCGCCATAATGGAAATTTCCCCTCCATTGATGGTGATGTCCAGTGCTTCCAGTCCTTCATAACAATTTTCTATATTAAATACACCACCATTAATAAACAGTTCTGTTTCCGCATGTATGCCGTCATCTCCAGTCGAAACAGTATAAGTTCCGCCATCCAGAACCACCGCATCATTGGAATGCAGGGCATCGTCACAGCTGTCAATAACAAAACTGCCGCCTGTTACATGCAGAAGACCATCCGTTTTTACTGCTTTGCTGCTGACCGAATCTTCCTCTGTGGAAGTACTGCCTCCAAAACCACCAAAAAATCCACGGTCCATCTCAGAAAAATGGGCTTCTGCATTTTTTGCACCGCCTCCGGTCACCAGTTCATAAGAACCACCGGCCACATACAGGTAGTCTTTTCCTACAATACCGTCACCTGCCGCTGTTACCTTCACGATACCACCCAGCAGCGCCAGACTGTCCTTACCCACAATGCCGTCATTATAATTGGCATTCACATTCAGTATTCCTTCTCCACTGATAGTCATATCCGTTTTGGAAAACAGCGCCGCATTCGGTTCCGTTTCTTCTTCTGAGGCATACACATAAGAAGCGCCGTCTGTCAGAGTATTGGTTGTCCCCTCTGCCAGATACAGATTGGCTTTTTCTGCTTTCTTTATAAAAACCGCCGCATTATCATTATTTGTAATTGTGACTCCGGATAATACCAGATTTACCTCACTGGACTTTTCCGCATCCACCAGGACACTTCCATTTTCCAACATACCACTCAGAATATAGGTACCTGCGTCTGTAATCGTCAGCACCCCATCTGCCATGAAACAGCCGCTTCCGGTAATTGCTGCACCATTCCCGGAAAATTCCACCTGGGTTGTCACTCCGGCCAGTAATTCTTCCATCGGTGTAATTTCTGCAAATTCCGGACTAAGTTCCGTTCCCTGTCCTGCTGATATTTCTGCGCCGGAAGTATTCGTGTTTCCCTCCGCGTTTTCCACGGGTTTGCCACTTTCCATACCATCTTCCTGCTGCACTCCGTTTTCTCCCATATTTTCTGTACTGTCTGACGGCATCGTTCCACAACCTGCTCCTGCCAGCAGCATGCCGGCCAGCAGGATTGCCAGCCCTTTCCTGTATAATTGCTTTTTGTTATATCTCATATAAATCCTCCCTTTTGTACTCTTAATTTTTTACCATCATACCGTTCAAATGCGTCCATCCCATGATAAAACCGTGAAAATTCCGTGAACCATCCACCCATAACTTATGGCAGAAACAGTTTCTGACCAGCCTCCGGTTCTTCCTTACCTTCCAGACTGTTTAGCAGCCGTATCGCCTCCACCTGTTCTGACGACCCATAAAATTTCAGGCATATGGATTCCAGTGTTTCTCCTTCCTCCACTATGTAAACCTGTTGCACGGAAGACGCCTGACGTTCCTGTTCATTCAGCAGTTCCTTCAACTGATCCCGCTCCTGTATCTGCATCGCCAGTCCGGCAATCACCAGAATTGCCAGACAGGTCAGCACCCCGCTGGTTGCATAAAACAGACGGTAAAAACCAGAAGGCTCCTGGGGCTGTGGACGTTCCCTCCGTCCTGCTCCTTCCCATGACTCTTTTTCCAGAAACACCGTCCGCTCCTCCATAGGAATCATTTGATGGGTACCTGCAATATAATTCTGCATTTCTTCATTTTTATCATAATATATATAATAACCAGACAGTGTCTGCATACTTTCTTCTTTATAATAGAGCACACTCTGTTCCTTTTCTATGGAATCCACCTTCAAAAGAATTTTATCTCCACCGCCAAAGTTGTCGTTCTGGATTTTCTTCTGCCGCTCCTCATCTTCCAGCAGAAAGCCGGGACCGCCCAGATACCAGCCTACAATCTGCTGGTCAGGAAAATACTCCCGGATATCCCGGTAAATCCCCGCCCAGTTATCTTCCGTAAAACAGACCACATCCCGCACCAGCACATCCCTTGCCTCCAGCACGCCGCTGACCAGAATCTGCTCCCGGCTGCCTGTCATGCGGTGTTCCCCAACCAGCACTCCTACCACACATCCGGTGTAATCCCGCTCTGCCAGCCCTTTCGCAAAAGAAAATGCATAGTCTTCAATAAATACTTCCAGCTCAGCCTCCTGTGGTTTCCCAATCTGTTTCCTGTTATTTGGAAGCTGTTGTCCCCTGTTTTCTTCCGTCTTTCTTACTTCATACTTCATTTCCGCCATACCGCTCCTGTTCCTTTACTAATTTTTGTAATAATTTACCTGTTTCATTTTTTGTATTGTATCACCTTGTATCTGCTTATTTTGGCACATTGTGTCGCCCGAAAAAAATTTTATAAAATCAGTCTACATTCTTTAAAACAGGCAATACTCTGATAAAGAAAACGTGCACAGAAAGGAAATCCTATGTTTTATTATAATTCAAATCAACTATCCTCCTCTTTTGAATTTGGAAGAGAACTGTTACAAATGATTTCCATGGAACGGCAATACTGTCAGCCGATTGTTTTTCTCTGCATTGGCTCTGACCGGGCAACCGGCGATTCGCTGGGACCTATTATCGGATATAAGCTGCAGCAGCACCGCTATTCCTCCATTACCGTTTACGGTACACTGGAAAAACCAGTACATGCAAAAAATCTTCAGGACGTCCTGGAAGAAATTTATATCACCTTCGAAAACCCTTTCATCATCGCCATAGATGCATCGTTGGGGAAATCTTCCCATATTGGCTATTTTACCCTGGCGCAGGGTTCCTTAAAACCAGGCGCAGGCGTTGGAAAAGAACTCCCGGATGTCGGAAATATTTTTATTACCGGAATTGTAAATTTATCCGGTTTTCTGGAACATTCGCTGTTACAGACCACCAGACTTTATACGGTTATGTCACTGGCAGACCATATCTGCACCGGAATCTTTTACTGTCTGGCAAAAATGGAACAGCAGACAGCAGATGTCATAGTATAACAAACGTCCCCTTATATAGTTCAAAACAACTATACAAGGGGACGTTTCATCCACTTATTCTTTTTGCCATCAGTTTCTTTCCAGTGCCAGTGCTTCTCCTATATCTGCTGCCTCGCCCTTCTCAATCCTTGCAATCAACCTGTCCAGTTTCTGCACCGTCAGCATATCCTTACCTAAATAGGCTTCATACTGCTTTGACAGCATCAGGGAAATTTCTTTTATCTTTTCTTCTGTCTGCTTCTGCTCTGCATCCGCTTCCTTCTGTTTTTGCCGCAGGGAACTTAATTCTTCCGCATAACGTCCCTGGATTTCTTCTTTAATCCGGGCAGTGGTCACCGTTTCGAAGGTATTCAATTCTTCCTTCTCTTCCTCAGCCACCCTGCGGATTTCTTCCTCTATTTCCGCCAGTTCATCATCATACTGCTCCAGACCATAGACACTTTCATCCGAATCCTTTTTTATTCCTTTCTGAATCTTACGGATTCCGCTGCGGTTTTTACGAATCTGGTGACGCAGTCCCCGGATTTCCCGTATGGTTTCCAGATGGCGTTCTTTCACTTTGTTATTAATTGCAAGATACAGACTGCCCACCAGTAAAATCATGACAATATAAAGGATGGCCAGTGCCAGTTCTCCAAACTTCTCTGCAAAAAATGCCAGATAAATGCCAAACGGAATGACAAGGAATACCACCAGAAGTCCCAGCAGAAATATGAAAAATTCCAGCAGGGCTTTTGGCATAAAGAAAGAAAAAAACAGTGTGGAATTACAAATCCGGGGAGTTTTGTCCGCTTTCATTTTAGACCTGATTTCCAGCAGCAGTTCTTTGTTTTTGTCCCTTAATTCCGCCGTTTCCTCAGAAATACGTTCTGACATTTTTGCGCCCTTGTCCTTTTCTTTTTTTGCCCTTACTTTTTTATTCCGGGCATTTAAATTTGTAATCTGGCTTTCATACGTCATAGTCAGTTCATTTTTCCGCTTTTTTAAAGTTGTCTCCGTTTCATCCGTTACATCTTTTTCCTTGCTGGCAATCAGTTTTTCCAGACGTGCTTCTTCTTTCAGCAGCTCTGTATTTTTTTCCTGATATCCATTCAGTTCCAGCACATACTCTTTGATTATGTTTAATTCATCCACACCTGCATGCAGAATCGCATTATCCATCCCGGCACCTCCTTTGTGTATCGGCTGCGGTTATAGTTCCTTTCTTCCTTCCAGTGCACGAAGCAGTGTCACTTCATCAATATACTCCAGGTCACCGCCTACCGGCACGCCGCTGGCAATTCTTGTCACCTTAATGCCTGCCGGCTTTAATATTTTACTGATGTACATTGCCGTTGCTTCTCCTTCAATATTGGAGTTCGTCGCAATAATAACCTCACGCACATCCTTCTGCAGACGCACTAACAGTTCTTTGATGGTCAGATCTGCAGGAGTTACATTTAACAGCGGGGAAATTGCTCCATGCAGCACATGGTAAACACCGTTATATTTACCGGTCTTTTCATACGCTGCCAGATCCCTGGAGTTTTCCACTATCATAATAGTCTGTTTATCCCGCTCCGTACTGCTGCAGATCGGACAGATTTCATTATCTGTCAGCGTACAGCACTCTTTACAGCGGCATACCTTTTTTCTGGCGGAAACAATGGCATCCGCCAATGCCTCTACCGATTCCTCCGGCATATTAATAATATGAAAAGCAAGCCGTCCAGCCGACTTGCTTCCAATACCCGGAAGCCCGGATAACGTTTCAATTAATTTTGTAATCTGACTGCTGTAATAATCCATTAGAACGGAAACCCTCCGCCAAGGCCGCCGCCCAGACCACCAGCCAGGGAGTTCATTACTTCCGCAGAAGCCGCCTCCATCTCACGCAGCGCTTCGTTGGCTGCTGCCATAATTAAATCCTGGAGCATTTCAATATCATCCGGATCTACCACTTCCGGCTGTAACGTCACCGCAGTAATCTCTTTCTTGCCGGAAACCGTTACGCTGACCGCACCGCCGCCTGCTGTTGCTGTAAATTCCTTTGTTTCCAGTTCCTGCTGCTTTTCCTCCATCTGACGCTGCATTCTCTGCGCCTGCTTCATCAGATTATTCATGTTTCCAGGCATACCTCCCGGAAATCCTCCTCGCTTTGCCATAATACTTATTCTCCTTCCTTAATCTATATATTCTACCGGCACCTTATTTAATAATTTTGTGATGTCCGGATACATACCTGCTTCTTTCTGGTTGTTTGCCAGTACCGTCTGTACTTCCACTTCTTTCTGAATCTGCGAAAGAATCACCTTTTTAATTTCCTCCAGATGGTCTCCCTGTTCCATAAACTCTTTGTCAAAGGCCTCAGAAAACACAAGAAGCAACTGGTTTTCACTACCCACACTTGGTCTTGCACTGCTCAGGGCAACCTTGATGGAACCCGGCAGTTTCGCAGAAATTCCGGACCAGTTCTTTGCCACTTCCATAATATCTTCCGGGAGGGCTTTCGGATAACTGACCGTTACCTCTTCCAAAGCCTCTTTTTCCAAAGCTGACGGGCCTGACTGCACTGCAGTTCCTGTAAACGGTGCAGCCGCCACACCATGTTCTATGGCCTCTTCCACCCTTGCCACACGGTCTTCCAGGGCATCGGTCCCGGTTTCCATCTGTGGCTTACACAGTTTAATCAACGCCACCTCCACCAGAACACGCTTCTGGGAAGCATAGCGGATTTTGTTTGTCAGTTCTGAAAAAATACGGATAAACCGCACCAGACGTTCTTCACTGTTTGCATGAACTTCCTGCAGAAATTCCTCCCGGTAATCCGTTGGGATTTCCATGGTATCCATTAATTCCTCCGATGCCTTCGCCAGCAGAAGATTCCGCAGATACCAGGTAAAATCCACCGTAAACTGGGTCAGCTCCCGTCCTCTCGTAATAATTTCATCCAGCAGCCGCAGGCTTTCTGTTACATTACCTGTACGGATATGCACCATCAGCCGTCCAAAAATGGATACATCCACCGTTCCAAGCACTTCCAGTACTTTGTCATACGTCAACGTTTCACCGAGGTAAAACGCAATGCACTGATCCAGCAGACTGATGGCGTCACGCATGGAACCATCTGCCACCGTAGCAACATAACGAAGAGCCCGGTCCTCCACGGAAAGCTGCTCTGCTGTTGTCAGCTCCTTTAATCTTCCTGCAATTTCATCCACTGTAATCCGCCGGAAATCATATCTCTGACACCGGGACAGAATGGTAATCGGAATCTTATGCACTTCTGTTGTCGCTAAAATAAATATAACATAAGAAGGCGGCTCTTCCAGGGTTTTTAATAACGCATTAAACGCCCCGGCAGAAAGCATATGCACCTCATCAATAATATATACCTTGTACCTGCCTTCCGTTGGGGAATATCGTACCTCCTCCACAATTTCACGGATATTATCCACACCATTGTTGGAGGCAGCATCGATTTCAATCACATTCATGGAAGTTCCTGCTGCTATGGAACGACACATCGGACAGACCCCGCAGGGATTTCCATCCACGGGCTCCTCACAATTTACCGCCCGCGCCAGAATCTGCGCAGAAGTGGTCTTTCCCGTTCCCCTCGTTCCGGTAAACAGGAAGGCATGCCCGATACGCCCCGCTTTAATCTGGTTACGCAATGTTGTTACAATATGATCCTGTCCTTTTACATCCCCGAAGGTGGTAGGACGGAATTTCCGGTATAACGCCGTATAAGACATGAAACTTCCTCACTTCTTTAAAGAGTACTGCGCAGCCCCATAACAACTGGCGCTGCGCCTCTCTTTTAAATTTCAGTTTTATTATCTTCTTCTGTAAAACTTTCCAGTTCTTCCTGTGCCAGTTCAGCAAAATCTTCTGCAAATACTTCTGCCGGAGCTGCTTCCTCCAGATTTTCCATGACCTCTTCTGTTATTTCTGCCTCGGTCCATGGATTTTCTTCTGCAAGAAGAGTTTCTTCGCCCACTTCTTCCACAGCTTCACCAAACATACCAAAAAACTCTTCCTGGGAAACTACCTGTGCATTTTCCTTTGGAGGTTCCGGAGTCTTGTACACATCGGAAACCACATCAGATTCCGGTTCAAAAGACATCGGAACATCCTCAATTACTTCCTCCGTCTGGTCCATCTGGTCTTCCAGTGTCACCATTGTGGTGCTTTCCATTAAAGTATCCGCAAGGCATACCATCTCTTCGGTCTTTTCCTTACATTCTACAATAATCTCGTTCAGTTCCTGCATAGCCGCAGATGTTTCCTCTGTACTTGCAGCATTTTCTTCTGCGATTGCAGCAAGACTTTCCACGCTGCTCATTACATCATTCTTCAGCAGGTCTAACTGTTCCACTTCACCGGTAATACTGTCTACGGCACCGGCAACGCTGTCAATTTCATTATTTAAAGAAAGGAATACTTTCTTGGTAGTATCCAGATGTTCACTCTGCACATTCATAATTTCCGACATCTGCTTCATAATATCCACGCTGTTGTTGGAATTCTTGATCAGTTCGCCAATAATAGCGGTAATTCTTGCAGCAGATTCCTTGGACTGGTCAGCCAGTTTACGGATTTCATCCGCAACTACGGCAAAACCGCGACCTGCCTCACCTGCTCTGGCTGCCTCAATGGATGCATTTAAGGACAGTAAGTTGGTCTGACTTGCAATTTCTGTAATCATATCGGTTGCAGAACGGATTTCCATGGCAGACTTGTTGGTTGCATTGGTCTTTGCCTGTACTTCTTCCACGGACTGCTGGGTCTTTAAATTGATTTCACCCAGTTCCTGAAGAGTGGCATTCACGGTCATGTTATAATCCTTCATCTTCTGTGTACTCTGCGCCAGCATTTCTACATTTTCCGTAGTTGCTTCGATTGCATTACCGATATTAAGAATCTTTTCATTTACTACCTGTGTTTCCCCTGCCTGGGAAGTTGCACCATTGGCAATCTCATCCACTGCGGTATTAACATTGGCAATCGCCTCTGTAATGGTTTCGAAACGGTTTGTAAACATCTTGGAGAAGTCAAACAGTCTCTCGGCTGCTGTCATAATTCTCTTTATAATATCTGTAAAGGAGTCCACCAGGGCACGGATGGAACGGGCAATCTTACCAATTTCGTCACCACGGTTCATCAGTGCAGACTTACGGTCTACATATAATGTACCGGCAGCAACCTTGTCTAACTGCTTTACTACTACCAGTAACTGCTTTGTAATCGCCCTTAACAGGAAGAACAGTGCCACTGCGCTGACTACAAAAAGAATACTCATCAGTGTTACGTTCTTTGTAATCTGTTCCTGGTAAATAGCGATGGTTTCACTGCGCTCACGGCCTACAAACACACAGGCATCTGCGGCAAAAGAAGTAGCCGTATTTAACAATGGAGCATAGTAACCAAAATAGGATACTCCATTAATTTCCACTTCTGTATCAAAATACGGCTGGCCATTTGTCATTACTGTTTCAATAATATCTGCCGGCAGTGCTTCCCCCAGAACTTCATTTCCGTCTGCATCGGTAATCGTACTGATCAGACAGGTTTCTCCAAAATAGAACATCAGCACCAGCTGCGTTTTATTACGGAAATTATTAAATACCGCCATATTGTCATCCACGCTGACATTCCGCCGGTACAGTTTTTCACCACGCATACGGTATGCTCCATTTGGCGCAAGAACATCCATTTCCATTTCAACCGCAAAACTTGCAGTAACCAGTTCCTGCTCTGCCATCTTATTGGCAGTAGCCGTACCAGTACTCTGGATGGCATAAATCGCCACCAGTACCATCAGGACAATCGGCACCATCGACATCAGTAATATCTTTACTACCAGATTCATCCCCTTCACTTTGTCAGCAACCTTTAACGCTTCCGTCAGCTGCCCCTTGTTTTTTGCTTCCTTTTTCCCCATAATTGTGCTCCTTTCAGGTCGTAATTTACTTCCTTTTATCCTTCGCTGCTGTTTCCAGCAGACCAAGAACGGTTGTAATTGCCTCGTTCAGCTTGCTTTTTTCCATCGCCTCCACATACGTCTGGCGATGCTCCGTCACATGACGGATCGCACGAAGCAGTGTGTCGTTGGTCAGATCCTCTTCCTGCAGTACGTAGGAAAATCCCTGATGTTCAAAGGACTCTGCATTCAAAATCTGGTCACCCCTGCTTGCTGCGGCCGACAACGGAACCAGAATATGCGGCTTTCTGAGTGCCAGCAGCTCACAAATGGAATTTGCTCCTGCCCTGGAAATTACGATGTCTGCTGCTGCAAACAGATCCTTCATTTCCCTGCTGACATATTCAAACTGACGGTAACCCCCGGCAGTTTCATACTCTTTCTCTGCCTTGCCCTTTCCACACAGATGAATAATCTGAAAATCCCGAAGCAGGGTCGGAAGAAGATTCCTTACCGCTTCATTTAATGCTGCCGCACCTGTGCTGCCGCCAACAATCATAATCACCGGTTTATTCGCTGTAAAACCGCAGAAGTCCAGTCCGGCAATCCGGCTTCCTTTAAATAGTTCTTCCCTGATTGGTGTACCTGTCAGCACCGCCTTATCCTCCGGCAGATATTTCATCGTTTCCGGGAAATTGGCACAGACCTTTTTTGCCAGTGGTATACAAAGCTTATTTGCCAGTCCCGGTGTGATATCCGACTCATGAAGAACACATGGAATCTTCCGTGTCTTCGCCGCCAGCACTACAGGTACACTAACAAAGCCGCCTTTGGAAAACACCACATCCGGCTTGAGATTCTTTAACAACTTTCTGGCTTCAAAAAAGCCCTTCAGAACCTTTAACGGATCTGAAAAATTTTTTACATCAAAATATCTGCGCAGCTTACCGGATGAAATTCCATAATAAGGAACTCCGGCCGCCTCTATCAGCCCTTTTTCTATTCCATCATAGGAACCAATATAGCTGACTTCACAACCCTTCTCCTGCAGATGGGGAAGCAGGGCCAGATTCGGTGTAACGTGGCCCGCTGTGCCACCGCCGGTTAAAACAATTCGTCTCATTAAGCCATAGTACTCCTATTATTTTAAGTATATCTATTTTACACCAAATCTATTTTTTTTGCAATGCATACAGCAACAATTCGATACATTTATATGAATTTTTAGAAATAAATTCGACCTTTTTCATTGAAAAGGCATTTTTGCTATGATATACTTAACCAGGGAAACCCTTTTATATCTGCGTTGTTGCGTGTGCGCCAACGACTTTCTTCATATAGTAAAGGAGAATATCTATGAAACCAGGAATTATCGGTGCAATGGAAGAAGAAGTTGCACAGTTAAAAGAAAAAATGACAAATTTAACCATTACTACAAAAGCCGGCATGGAATTTTATGATGGCCTTCTGCTTGGCAGACCGGCAACCGTAGTCCGTTCCGGCATCGGCAAAGTAAATGCCGGCTGCTGTACCCAGATTCTTGCAGACCTGTTCCATGTGGACTGCGTGATTAATACCGGAATTGCAGGTTCCCTGGACGCCGCCATTGACATCGGTGACATTGTGCTCTGTACCGATGCGGTCCAGCATGATATGGATGCCGTTGCTTTCGGCTATGACCTTGGTGTCATTCCAAGAATGCCGGTTTCCTATTTCCCGGCGGATACCGCCCTTCGTGAAAAAGCAAAAGCAGTCTGTGAAAGAGTCAATCCGGAAATCCATGTCCATGAAGGCCGTGTTGCTACCGGTGACCAGTTCATCGCAGACAAAGCAAAAAAAGAGTTCATCGTGACGAATTTTCAGGCAAGATGTACGGAAATGGAAGGTGCAGCCATTGCCCAGGCTGCTTATAATAATAACCTGCCATTCCTGATCATCCGGGCTATTTCTGACAAAGCAGACAATTCTGCCCAGATGGACTACCCTGCCTTTGAAAAGCAGGCAATTGAACATACCGTGAAGCTTATGCTGGCACTGGTGGAAGAAGTAGCATAAGTACTTATTTTAAGAAACCACCGGTTAAAATGTTTTCCTAAAGCAAAACCCCTGGGATTTCCACAGACCATTCTGCCGCCTTGCAGTGTCTGCCGGAATCCCAGGGGACTATTTTTGTTCTTATTTCCGTTTCTTTTCTATTTTTACTACATCATTTCACCATTATCCGGCCAGTGCTGCCTCTACAGCCTCATACCTCTCTCCATTGAGCTGCTCCAGCAGACACTCGTAAGGGTCCGTCTGTCTGCTCAGCACCATCTTCATAATGACTGGACTGAATCCACTGACCAGTGCCACGCCCAGCTCATTTTCCCGTACCGGGATGGTTCCGGTTCTGCCGGCAATGTTCCAGAATACCAGTCTTGGCAGCTTGTAGCCCCACTTCCGGAACTTTTCTGCAATTGTTTCCAGCAGTCTGCCGGACTGGAACGGATTACCGTCCGAATCACAGGCACAGTCGTCAAACTCCATATCAGAAAGCACCAGAACCGTTTCCGGCAGTTCCTCCTGCTTCAGCTTTCCAATAATGGCAGTCTGGAGAAGCAGCCCGAACACTGCTTCAATATTGGTATTTGCCACCTCGTTATAAGCAGAAGCAATCTCCAGCTTCTCCCTAAGGGTTGCCGCATTCTTTAATGTGACAAACTGCGGCGTCTGGCTGAATGTAATGTACTTACCGTTCAGCTTGCCGGAGCAGCGTTCCGAAAAGTAAATTCCCAGTGCATTCGCCACCTCCTGGCAGCTCAGCTCCGTACCAGCAATACGTCTCTGCATACTTCCCGAACCATCCACCACGCAGATTGTGTTGGACGCACCCTGGACGTAATCCGGCAGTGCCTTCCAAAGTTCCTCCAGCGTGGCATCCGTCTCGCCGCTGAGTCTGGACCGCCAGTAACTAAGCGGCTTATAATATCCGTGCACCACGTCACTTGGAAACAGTACGCCGGAATGTATCTTTGTTTCACCCTTTTGCAGGCTCTCCAGATACTCCTGTCTGCGTTCTGTATCATGCTTCAAAAACGCATTCCGGTACAACAGGTTTGCCCTGGACGGTACCTGCTCATAGCACACCTCTTCCCACGCACCCCTGCTGATTCTGGTCTCCACCACCTTCAGATAATCTCTCATACCAGCTAACGTCCTCCGGTATTCCGCATTGGACATACCAAGTGCGTTTGCCAGCTGCTTTGCCCGCCGTCTCGTCTCCTCCGAAGAAGCATTGATGGACGGCAGCCACTTCGCCAGCAGGGACACTGGCTTCTGTTCTTCCATATTCTGTATATCCTTTGCAAGCTGCTCCCTCACAAGATCTGCCACCGCACCTGCCAGTCCAGTATCCAGAAGCCCCCACAGATTATCCCACCGGTTATACTCCGGCACCAGCGAAAACACCGCCTTTACAATCTCCGGATGGCTCTCTGCCAGGTACTGAAACACTACCCGGAACAATCTCCGCTCACCCATGCCCTGGCGCACGTCCGAAGCAAAAAACAGCCACTTCACCGCCAGACGCTTATCCTCATAAAACGCCTTGACAAAGCGGTTTATGATTTCTTCCTCACTCACGTTCCGCAGAGAAGACACTGCAAAATTCAAGTCAAGCAGTGCTTTTCCCGTGGTACGGTAACCGACAGCGCCGTTTTCCGTCACGCTGACATTGGACGGTTCCAAAAGTGCATCCTGTAAGGAATCTAAAAACTTACCCATATCTGACATTTTGCAGTTCCTCCCTTCATTTATAAACACTTATTCCTTCTGATTTTTTTCTTTCAAACAAGGCGGCATAGTTTAAACCCATTTTAAGTGAATTCCAATCCAAAATTAGTTGCTGTGGCCGCCTTTAGCGGGGATGACAGGAATCGAACCTGCGACAATCTGCATAAATACCCTCATCGTTCTGGTTTGCTGTCCGTGCCTTTGCCAAGGCACTACGTTTCGGCCAAATGCTCTACCATCTGAGCTACATCCCCGTATGCTGTTTCTGTTCTGTGGACTGAGGATAGTTTATACTATTTCGGGAAAGGACGCAATCAACCTGTGGTATAAAAAAACAGCCATAGTCTTTTCAAACTACAACTGTTTTACTGCTGTTACAGCTTCTTTACACATCCAGCTTCATATCTCCGTCCTGAATGATTCCCTTCTTTCTCATCAGTTCAGAAATTCCCAAAGATAATGCCGCTGGTAAAACCACATGCATTACCGCAATCTTCACCAGAGTAATCACAGCTCCCTCCTGTGGCGCCATTACCTGGTAAGTCATAATCTGTCCCACCAGACCGGCAGTTCCCATACCGGAACCAACCGCATTATTCGTCATAACAATCAGCGTTGTTCCAATTGGTCCCAAAACAGCACTGGTAATAATGGCAGGCAGCCAGATTACCGGCTTCTTCACAATGTTCGGCACCTGCAGCATACTTGTTCCAATGCCCTGGGCAATCAGACCGCCCACTTTATTTTCCCGGTAGCTTGCCACGGCAAAGCCTACCATATTGGCACAACAGCCGATGGTTGCCGCACCTGCTGCCAGACCAGTCAGATTAAGAGAAATTCCAATGGCTGCCGAACTGATTGGCAGTGTCAGAATCATACCCATCAGTACAGACACGATAATTCCGCCCAGCACCGGATTCTGTTCTACATTATAATTTACAATACTTCCAAGCCAGGTCATAAAACGGGAAATGGACGGTCCAACCAGCAGTCCCACCACCGAACCGGTAAGAATGGAAACCAGTGGTGTCACAATAATGTCCACTTTTGTTTTTCCAGAAACAAGACTTCCCAGTTCAATCGCTGCATACGCAGCAATAAAAGCTCCCAGCGGTTCCCCAAAACCTGACAGCACCACCATCGCACCCGCAGCACTGCCGCTTTCTGCCCACACCAGCTCCCCGGCAGAAACAAGAAAACTACCTGCTAAAATCTTACTGGCATAAGCCCCCACCATACCGGCAGTTGCCGCAGATACGGTAACTAATGGAGAAGATTTGAATTTACCAGCCACACCAACACCAATGCCTGCACCAGTCATATACTTTGCCACAGAACCAAAAAACTTTATGTAACTGCCTTCCATACCTGGAAGCAGCGTACCCACCTGTTCAATAATGGTTCCAATAATCAGGGTCGCAAACAGACCAAGGGCCATGCCGCTGAGACCATCAATAAAAATCCGGTTCAAATATTTTTTTACTTTCTCCATAAAACATCCTCCTGTTTTTATTTCGCTTTTCTCCTTCATACCGTTAGCACGATAAAGCAAAATGTACCACAAGCCCTTCTCTTTGTCAATATTTTAACAACCTTTTTCTGGCTTTCTCCTTCCGGTCAGCAACGGACAGTTTCCCATCGTTTTTTGTGATTGCAAAAGAAAAAAACATATAGTAAACTAATCTGTATTGGGCAGGACACCAAAAATACCTTCCCGGAATGGAGAATCTTATGTTTCGTTTATGGGCAAAAATATGGAAAGAAAATCATCTGTTAAACGATATTGTAATAGAAAATGACAACCCGGAATTAAACCGTACCCGGAAAATTTTCGCTGCCATTGACAGCATTTGCAATGAATTTGATTTATCCAAACCAATCTGGCTGGATTCCACGGTGCGAGAATTCCAGAAGCATGATAAAGCAAGGTTTTATCAGGACAATTTTGTAGACACCATTGAATTTGACTATCTGGAAATCCAGGTTATTGAAGAAGACTAATCTTACTGTTTCCATGACAGTCATAAAAAGGATAAAATGGAATAGTTTTTCAAACCGCTGTGAACTCTTCCCATTTTATCCTTCTGCCACTCTTTTTCCTTTTAATCCAGCCGGGACTTTATCGCTGCTGCCAGTGCTGCTGCCTCACCATCTGCATAATTTCCCGGTGTCCACTTGATATTCACTGCATCATCCTTCCATCTTGGAATGAAATGAATGTGAAGATGGAATACCGTCTGACCTGCTTCCACTCCATTGTTCTGAAGAATATTCATGCCATCACAGCCAAGCTCCGCTTTTATTGCTGCTGCCACCTTTGGTACAACCGCAAATATTTTTCCGGCAAGCTCCGCATCCAGCTCAAAAATATCAGCCACATGATGCTTTACCAGTAAAATAGCATGTCCTTTTGCAGACGGTGCAATATCCAGAATCACCTTTACATTATCATCCTCATAAATAACAGATGATGGAATTTCTCCTTTTACAATTTTACAAAAAATACAAGAATCCATATCTTTTTACTCCCTTCCAGTCCTGTTGTATTGTTTTGGTACTACGTTCTTCTTTTGACTCCGGTTCTTCTATCATTTCTGATCAAACTGAAACAACTGGTCAAACACACGCAGCGTCTTAAAATCACCCTTGGCTGACAATTCTCCGGACATAAACGCTCCCTGGAACGTGGTTCTTCCTGTTACCAGACGATTAATTACCGCCCTTGTCGTTGTCGCAACCACATCAGAATAACTGCTCTCGCCATAATAACACTTTAACTGACTCCGGTTCACATCCACCACCAGTGTTTTTCCGGTGTCTGTCATACGAATTTCAAACACTGCCTTGATATCCTCCATCGGTGGCTGAAATGCTTCCCGGATATTCCGGACAAATTCCTGTCCTGCATCCCTTCCGGTTTCCGCCCGGTCCATCAGGCCTTTAAACAACTGGGATAATTCTTCAATGTCTTCCTTCTGTTTCTTCACATAGGTATCATCTGAAACATATTTGGAAAGCTGTTCACTCTCCTGCGGTGTCAGTTCCATTGGTGCACTTTTCACAATTTTCTGCTTCAGTGCGAATGTACTGGACGGCAGCGCCTGGATTTTCTGATTAATCGTACGGTATAAATTTTCTGCCCGGTTTTCCATCACTTTCGCATAATTTGCACTGGTTTCAAAATCAGCCTGCGATTCCACATAGGCAGTAATTCCAGGACAGAGACAACCGCCCAGCAGTTCCCAGGATTTCATCAGATTCTGCTCTGCTTCCCTTTCTCCGTATGTACTGGAAATTACTACTGGCATCATATAAAGTTTTGTCATTTTTGATTTATCTGCATACAACCAGCAGTCATCCAGAAACTGCTGCAGCAGTCCTCCGATACCATACCATTCCACCGAAGCTGCAAGAATTACACCATCTGCTTCCGTAACCCCATTTGCCAGCACTGCAATTTCACTTTTACACTCATACAGATTATACCGTTTTACTTCAACCCGCAGTTCTTCCAGTACTTCTGTAATCCGGGACAACACATACAGATTGGAATCTTCAATCAGGCCCCGTCCACCATAATAAATATGGATTTTCATAAAAAACCTCCATTTCAACCCTTTACAGGTGATAATCCGGCTGGGGAAACGCTTTAATCAATGTTTCCCTCTGCTTCTTCCGCTGCCTGCTCCGGATTCCGGTAAAACAGCATAGCCAGCAGAAAACCGGCCGCCAGTCCTGTCATATGGGCAGCATTGTCGATACTTTTATCCACAAAACCACCATAGGCACTCATAATTATAAACAAAAACATCCTCTGCTTCGTCATACCGGCCAGCTGCCCCCTGTTCTTAACCAGAAGCCACGCCATGGCACCCGTGATGCCAAACACGGCACCGGAAGCACCAACACAAACCGGATTGTTTATATTATACACGACCGAACCTAATGCCGCAAGAATACCACTGCAGAAATATAACACCATATAAGGAATTTTTCCGACATAATACTCCAGGGCATTTCCAAGAAAGAACAGCACCAGCATATTGTTCACCAGATGTCCGATATCCATATGCAGAAACATATACGTAAACAGACGGTACCATTCTCCATCTTTTACATAAGGTCCATATAGTGCACCATGTTCCAGTAAAAAACGGGAAGTGTGTCCATAAAACACTCCACCTGCACTACGTTTTTCCAAAAACTGCATTACGAAAAAGACAACCACGGTAACTGCAGCAATCATTACGTTTACGGAACCTTTCTTTGCTTCAAAAATTTCTGTTGCTTCCCTCACGGCTTACTCCTCATCCTGCCAGCTAAGAGCACAGCGCACTGCCTTATCCCAGCCTTGCAGAAGCTTTTTCCGGCGTTCCTCTTCCATATCAGGCATAAATTCCTTTGCCAGCTGCCAGTTCTCCTTTATTTCTTCTTTGTTTTTAAAATATCCTACGGCAAGACCTGCCAGATAAGCTGCCCCCAGTGCTGTTGTTTCAATACAGCCCGGACGATGCACCACAGCATTCACGATATCTGCCTGAAACTGCATTAGAAAATCATTTGCACTGGCGCCACCGTCTACCTTTAATGTCCTGATTTTAGTCCCTGCATCCTGTTCCATGGCACGCAGTACGCTATAGGACTGATATGCAATTGACTCCAGTGTTGCCCGGATAAAGTGTTCCCTGGTACACCCTCTTGTGATGCCTACTATGGTTCCTCTGGCATGCTGGTCCCAATATGGCGCTCCCAGTCCTGAAAATGCCGGAACAATATACATTCCGCTGGTATCCGGTACTTCCTCCGCATACTCCTGGGACTGTCCTGCCGAACGAATCAGACGCATACCGTCCCTCAGCCACTGGATTGCTGCACCTGCCACAAAAACGCTGCCCTCCAGGGCATATTCTGCCCGCCCGGAAGTACTGGCAGCAATCGTGGTTATCAGACCATGTTTTGATACCACAGCCTCCGTTCCTGTATTCATTAAAAGAAAGCAGCCGGTTCCATACGTATTTTTTACATCTCCTTCTGCAAAACAGCACTGTCCAAACAATGCCGCCTGCTGGTCTCCTGCCGCACCACCAATGATAATTTCTCCCCCCAGCAGTGCCCTGTCTGTTTTTCCATACACATGACTGGATGGTTTTACTTCCGGCAGCATTTTCTCCGGAATCCGGAATTTTTCCAGCAGTTCCTTATCCCAGCAGAGCCTGTGAATATCAAACAACATCGTACGGGAAGCATTTGTATAATCCGTCACATGAATTTTTCCTTTGGTCAAATTCCAGATCAGCCAGGTGTCCACCGTTCCAAACAGCAGCTCCCCGGCTTCTGCCGCTGCTCTTGCCCCCGGTACATTGTCCAGAATCCAGGTAATCTTTGTTGCTGAAAAATAAGCATCCGGCACCAGCCCGGTTTTCTTCCTGATTACCTCTCCAAACCCTTCTTCCATCAGCTTTTCCACCATATCAGCCGTCCGGTGGCACTGCCAGACAATCGCATTATACACCGGCTCTCCGGTATGACGGTTCCAGACAATTGTAGTTTCTCTCTGGTTTGTAATGCCGATTGCCGCAATTTCTTCTGCTTCTGCACCTATTTTAGCCATGGCTTCCGTTGCAACTCCTAACTGGGACGACCAGATTTCCCGCGGATTATGCTCCACCCAGCCAGGCTTCGGATAAATCTGTTCAAATTCCCGCTGTGCCATACTGCACAGGTTTCCTTTTCTGTCAAATAAAATGCACCTGGAACTGGTAGTCCCCTGGTCCAGTGCCATAATATATTTTTTCTGCATCCACTGTTTCCTGCACTTTCTATGTAGTTCATAACTTTTTCGTCTGTTACAGTTCACTCGTACCTCGCAGACTGTAACGATTCGCAGGCTCATTTAGAGCTTTGCTTCGCAAAAGGAGCCTGCTCACACATGGCTCATGTTTTTCGTATTCCGACAGCAAGTGTCTGAATGCTCTATGAGCAGTAACTTCTGTCTCCCTAGAAAGTATAGCAGTTTCCTGTTTTAGTGACAAGGAAATTTAATATAAAATATCTGTGAAGCCACTTTCACCTCATCATTCGCTGCCAGAAGTTCCAGCTTTCCCGGCAGAACCTCTTTCTGGTTATGGTATGTTCCATTCGTTGAGTTTAAATCCGCCAGATAATAGTTATCCAGCTTTTTACTGATACAGCAATGCATTCTACTGATGTCGTCTCCTACTGGTACAAAATCCGTATATTCTGCTGCACTTCCAATATAAAACGGAAACTTCGTCAGAGGAATCACTTCTCCTGTGCGTTCATAGACCAGTTCCGGGACTGTCCGGTTTTCCCGTACGGATAATAATACGGTCCGTTCCATATCCGGTTCTTCCACAGGTATTCTGCTTTCCTGCTGCTTCCCACTCTCCTCCGGTCCTGTTTTTTCCAATACCCCCTCCGTTTTTCCCGGAATGGCACAATATTCCGGTGTTTCTTCCGCCACCAGTGCAGTTTCTCTTTTTTTCCGGTGGAACAGACGGTCTGTCAGCCAGGAAACATAGGACGAGGCCTCCGGTTTCTTCTCTGGTCCTGCCTCATAGTTCCAGTCGTCTTCTTCTATTATCCCTGGGTATCCTCCCTCCTTTTCCATCAGCCGGTCACCCGCCAGTCCGCCGGTTTCGGTATCTTCTTCTTTTTCTTTCTGGTCCTCTTTTTCCAGACGTTTTTTGATCTCCGGCAGACCACCTTTTTCCTGTACACAAAACATATAGCAGTCATACAGCAGACTGACCGCCTGTTTATCTTCATAATCTACCCGGTTCAATAAATACTCAAACAACCCCTCCAGCTGCTCCTGCAGTGGCACTCCATATCCGGGTACATAGCAGAGCTCCAGTGTCATCTGCGGAAATGCCGCAAATATATAGTTCGGTGACAATACAAAATCCTCTTCTGTCAGTAAATACTCCCTTCCGCTTTCCAGAATGGAAAAAATCTGGTGTAAAATTTTCCTGATCTGCCGCTCACCGATGGCCATTACTGCGTAAATACTGCTCAAGGCTTTTTTTCCTGTTACTTTATAACAAAAGTATTCCTCTCCCTCCTGTTCCTGCTTCAAAAATTCCAGCCGCCCTTCCCCCGGATTATGCAGCAGCATCTGTTCTTCAAATTCATGCTCTCCCGCCTGTTCTGCCAGTACCCATAAATATGTATCCAGCCATTCCTTTTTATATTCAGCCTGCACGTTGTCTACCTCCTAAAACTCTTCACTCTTGTAATACCTCTTCTATCACCGCTTCCAGCCGTATCAGCTCTGTAGAAGGTATTCCCTGTCTTTCTTCTGTCTGCAGCCGCCCGGCATACTGCTCCACTTTTCCATACAACCGCAGGGTCAGCAACAACATTCCGCATATTACCAGACTAAGAAGTGGAAAAACCAGCGCCGCTTCCACCGTAAAACTTGCCTTTATTTTCATGCCTTTCTCCCTCTTTTTCTGTTTACCGGAGCAAAACCACTATATATCCTGCCAGTACACAAGGCAGAAACGGAAGTTCCGTTTTTCTTCCTGCCCTTCGCGTAACCAGAAGACCTGCGGCAATCACTGCTTCCAAAACAAAAGCCAGACCAAGTACTGCCACCGTCTCCTGCACTCCACAGGCTGTTCCGAGTACGCACAATACCCCGCCGTCTCCGGAACCAATTCCACCCCTGGTACAAAAAGACAACAGTAAAAGAAGCAGCCCCGGCAGCAGCCCGGCCAGAACCTCCCAGATTCCTTTCCCCTGCCACAACTGATATACCAGCAGCAGTCCCCCTGCTGCCATCACTGGTATCACCGGTATCATTTTTTCTTTTATATCTACAAGCGCCAGCAGAAAAAGTCCTGCCAGCACCATTCCTTCCATTACATTCACTCTGTCTCCTCTCTTGCTCCACACTTATGACAGGCCGGTACCCCGGTCACCTCTTCCCGGCTCTTTTCCAGAACCGTACGTTTTATGGACGGACATTCCAGACTCCAATGATACCTGTTTCCTCCGGCAGAAATATACACCCAGCTTCCTCCGGCATCCTCCTGACATCTGGAACATTCTGTATATCTTCCTCCGGAAGAATTTCTTTCCTGTCCTACTCCTTCTGCAGCCACCTTCCGTACGGTTACGTTAAGATAGACACACGCCCTGGATTCGTGATAAACGCTCCCATGCTCTGTCATGTAAACAATATCTGCCGTCTGTTCTGCAGGTATTTCTGAAAAAAGATCCGGGTCTGTTTTCCCAAGATAGGGATAGAACCTCAGCGTCTGTTGTACCGGCAGTTCCATCCGTACAAAAAACACTGCTTCACATATAAATTTGTAACTGATATCCACACGAATGGAACCATCTTCTTCTGGGATACACAATACCAGCATTTGTTCCACCCGGTCATTTTCCGGTGCCGCATTCCACAATAACGGCTGGTACAGCCAGGACAGATTCACCTGTTCCTCTTCTGCTTTACGTTCCGGATAACCAAGATGGGCATATTTCATTGCCGCCCCCGATACCTCATGACAGACACTCATCTGAAACAATACAAGTAAAAAACACTGCCAGAACATATAAATTGCAAAAAAGAACACTGGAAACACAAGCGCTGCTTCTGCTGTTAAAGATGCACTCCGGTACCTGTTCTTACATCCTGCCCTCGGAGCTGACTTATTTTGGGGAGAGACAGTCAAACAAGATAAAAACAAAGGTTTCAAAAAAGACACCTGATACCGGCAGGACGTTTTACTCTTTTTAAGAACAGGCACCGGAATGCACCTCCTTTCCTACATTTTCATGAATTTGCCCACATCTGAATCACTGTTTCAATAGGAGCACTCTTCCTGCCACTGCAGCTTATAAACCGTTTCCGGGAATATTCCCGTCCGGAATTTTTCTTCCAATTCCACTTCCGTCTGAAAACAGATTCTTATTACCATATTCCGCATACGAAAACTGTCCAGATACCGGTTCCGTATATTTTCCTGTATTAAATCCATGGTACGGTACGCCTTCTTTCTGACCGGAACCAGCAGCGACAGCAGGTTCAGATATTCCTCATATCCTGCCCCGGAAACTGTCTCTGGAAAAGCCCCTGCCTTCTGTGTTACATCCGCTTTTTGGAACGTAAATATTTCACCAAAAGAAATCACACCTCCACTGCCGAGTACTGCTATCTTTTTTCCTTCCAGCATGGCTGCAACCTCTACAAATGCTTCTTCTACTGCCCATAACAGCAGCAGGGCATATTTCGCTGCCGCTGCCAGAACCGGTATCCCGGTAAAGCCAGCCACACCAGCTGCAAAACTTTGTAAAACAGACATTTTCTCCGGATTTTTTAATATCATCACAATACAAAACAGAGTCCGGACCGCCAGCAGCCGCAGAACCATATACAAGAGGTTTGCTTTATCCTCTTTTTTACCAGACAACAGATATTCCCTCTCATAATTTAACTTTGTATACGGTGCCTCTTCCCCATAACAATGAAAATATTTTATGCAGTACAGTTCCAGTGCCGTCGCTGTTACCGCCGGCTCCACAGCATTCCGAAGCAGCGTTCCAATATCCTCTGCCTGAAAGGTCCGGCTTATCGCCTCCATACAGTTCTGGAGACTATCCAGCAGTCCTTCTTCTTCCAGCGCAGCAGACGGCAATTCCTGCCCTGTCAGTTCCCTGTCTGACACCTCTTCCTCCGGAATACCTGCCAGTTCCAGAATTCCCTGCGCCAGAAGCTCCTGCAGTACACCTGCCACATTTTCGCCGGTACTTTCGGTCACGGTAATGGTTCCATAAGTAAACCAGAGATGTTCCGTCGTATACTCCTGCATACACTGCTCTACCAGCTCCATTTCCCTCATGACACGTAAAAGTTCTTCCTCTGAAAACCCTCCCAGTTCTGCTTCCTCCAGAAGCATCCGGTTTTGTTCCACACTTTCCCGCATTTCAGATACCACATAGCCCTGTTCTGTCATTCCTGCGTATGCCTTCATCGTATCCAGTTCTCCCTCAAAAACCTGCAGCAGTTCTTCCGATAAAGACGCTTCCATTCCTTCGAGAAATATCTCATACGCCTCCACAGATAACCGGGCAGTTTCCTGCTTCACCTCCAGCCTGTCCAGTACCTCTCCTGCTGTATCCAGTACCCTCTGTACTGCACGAAGCTTCTGTTCCAGTGTTTCGTAATTGGCAGAAATCCTTTCCATCAGCCTGTTTTTCTCCCGGATTTTTGCTGCTCTTCTGCCGGTAACCATCCTGTATAGATTATCCACCGTGTTAATCCTGTCTCTCAGATCCCTGATTTCTGCGGTACACCTGGAGGCCCATTCCATATCTCCTGCCACTGCCGCCTCTCTTCTTTCTTCATTTAAAGAAGCAATCTCCACCCTCCATTCTGACTGGCTTTCCTCATACTCTTCCAGTCTGTTTTCCAGTTCTTCAATAGTTTCCTCCAGTTCGTACGCTTCCTCTGTCTGCGAATACACTACTGCTGCCAGTTCATCTGCCCGGAACAGTTTTTCTTCCATCGCTTCAAATACCTCCTGGTTTTCAAAGCATCCTTCCAGTTCCTCCGGTTCTATGGGAACAATCTGTTTCACAAAAGCTTCCGCACATTGCAGCCGTCCATTTCCATCCAGTTCCAGCCCGCTGTTCCCCATTAAAATACCATCCGTAAGTTCCATCAACTGCAGCAGTTCCATTACCGCCGGAGTAATTTCCGCCATTGTTTCTTCCTGTTTTTGAAATATCCTGCCTGCTACCGCTGCTTCCGTAAACATTTCTTCTGAAAACACTTCCGATATTGTCAGTGACAATCCATCCAGCAAGGCCTGTTCCCGGACCTGGGCCAGAAATCCACTTCCATTTCCAGTGAGCAGGGTTTCATATTGCTCCAGTGAAATTTCAGGCTGTACCAGTCCAATCAGACCTCCTTCCAGTCCGTCCACACCATATATAATGTTCTCTTCCAGCCGCTCCTCAACTACATCTGTAGAAAAGTATCCCGCTTCCTCTCCGGCATGCACACCAAACAGACGGTATTCTTCAAACACCGGATAATAATACGAGGCCAGAAAGGAATCGCCTGCCAGTTCTGCCAGCATGGACACATACGCTGTTGCCCCTTGTATCCTCGCTGCTTCCAGCGATGTCAGCACCATGGAAAACAGCAGTCCAAACACCAGTGCCAGAAAAACGGTAATGCTGCCCTTCTTTCCCTTCATTCCTTCCACCTGGACTCTTTATTGTATAATACTGTTTGCATCACCGGAAATTCTGGCAAAAGCATTTGTCACAATGGATGTTATTTCATTTTTAAATACAAGAACCAGTGCAATCAGGATTACCAGAATCAGCACAATTTCAATGACACCAATTCCTCTGTCATCTTCCCGGAAACCCATTGGCCCCGCCTGTCTTTCTTCATCCTGTACAGAATGCTCCTCCGGATTTTCTACATGTTCTACAATTGTCTCCTGAATATTCATTTCCTCTTCTTCCCAAACTTCCTTCTGCTCCATAATTTTCTCCATTTCCATTTTTTGTAGTTCCTCCTTCTTATGAATATACTCTAAAGAAACACTGATTAATTCACTGCTTCCTTAGAAGACCTCGGCGCAGGAAACGCTTTACCCAGCGTTTCCCTAAAAAGACCGGAATGCTGGTACAAGCAAAATGGCAAATACCAGAACCAAAAGCCCCATCATAGGAAGCAGCAGCTTTGTTCCTGCCTGTTCTCCCTTTACCTTGATATTTGCCCGTTCCTGGGCCATGACTTCTTTTGCTTCCTGTAACAGTAACGACTGCATTCCCTGAATACCACGGGATACATTTCTGGTCAGCAGGGAAGCCATCCGCTGATAGGAAAGTACTCCCAGTCTGCGGCCAAAATTTTCATATACTACTGTTTCTGAATATCCATTTTCCAATTCCTGTCTCACCACTGTCAGTTCCTGCGCCAGCACATGCTCCGTCCCCTGTCTTGTTCCATATTCCCCTGCAAGGCGGCAGAATACCTGTCTCACCGATATCCCTGCTGCCATCAGCAGAGACAGTTTTGTAACAAACTGCGTATAACAACCTTCCGCCTGTTCCTTTCTTTTTTTTCTTCTGTTGTCCATATCACTGAAATAACCGGCATATAAAAACACCGGTACTGCCACTGCAGTCAGAACAAGAAATGCACCCACACCGAAACCACCTCGTTCTTCCTGCTTCAGCGTATAACCAAGCACCATCTCCGGCAGCAGAAAATATTCTGATGTCCGGGTTTCTTCTTCCTGCTTCTGCAGATTCCCGGAAATCTCCTGCAGCAGTTTTTCCTGCGGCGTATACTCTTTCGGATAGACCATTATCTCTGTCGTAAAATACCTGCATTCCGACCCATACCTGATTTCTGCAGTTACGTTTACCTTTTCTGCCACGGTCAGCTGTTCATTCCGTACCGTACCATCTGCTGTCACATACCAGGGTGCATCCGTACTCCAGGCAATACTGTTTCCATACGCCGGAATGGTTTCCGGAAAATACAAATTTCTGGTTACCTTCTGCAGAGATTCGTTCTGCCCGGCAATTACCTGATACAGATACTGCTCCGCTTCCTTAAACATTTTCTCAATCTGCTTTTCTTCATATTCCCTTGCTGAAATCACAACATCCAGCGCCTTCCATTCCTCTTCCAGTTCCAGAAAAACGGTCTCTTTTCTGGCTGTTGCACCCGGTACAGGCCGTTTCATCCCCGGTTCTTCTTCCGCAGTCCTGCCGGCTGCGGCAGCAGACAACAGCAGTACAGCAGACACCAGTACTCCCGGCAGCAGTTTCTTTTTCAGTCCCATAAAAACCAGACGGCTTACCTCATCCCTGGTTTTTCCGGGATACAGTTCCATCGCATTCCGAAGCTTGTCTTCCGGCACCAAAAGCCGGAAAAATGCCTTTTCCCTATGCCCCTTCATCTGCTATCCCTCCAGCTTTCCAATTTCACCATGGACAATATGACTGCCCAGTGCCTTTAGTCCCAGCCATGCCCCCAGAACAAGCCACATAAACAAAATTCCAAACAGATTATGATACAGTCCTTCACTCATTGCCGGAGCACAAAATTTTAAATACAGCAGAATTCCATAAGGCACCATGCACATAATCTGAAACTCCATCTGTTTTCCTGCAATTACAGTCCGTAGTTCTCTTTTTAATTCAATTTTCGCCTGTAACACACCTCCTGTCTGCCGCAATACCTGTCCCAGATTTCCTCCGGTCCGTTTCACAATAGCAAAAATATCTGCCAGCTGTTTAATATCCTCCACATCACTGCGTTCGCCAAATTCCTGAAATACCTGTTCCATGCCCTGCCCCAGTTCCAGTTGCTGCTGCATATACCGGAACTCCTGACAGATTCTGTGATCCCTGCCATATAACTGTTCCAGATTTTTTACAGATTCCTTCACACTGCTTTCCGGGGAATACCCCACTGCCAGACTGTTTTCCAGACAGACGAGCGCATCCTTAAACGCAAGATTCAGTTCCCACTTTTCCTTTCTTTTTTCCTCTTTTTTCTGCTTTTGGAATGCCAGAGGAATGTATCCCAGAAGCAGCAGGGAAACTGCTGCAAAATCAAAGAACAGCCATGCTGTAAACAGCAGAGGCATCAGTACTACAGTTGTAGTCAAAACTCCCTGTTTAAGCTTCTTTTTCATGACTGCCCCACTCCTTTATTCCAGCCCGCTGTAACTTCATCTGCTGGATAAATGCTGTCCTGGTCCGTTTTAATTCTCCGGTCCCATCTGCAGCCTGATATACAAACAAGGGATTTTTTTCTATCTCACCATCCCGGCAGCCAAGAATCTCTGCGATTTCCAGTACACATCTCCTTCCATCCCGCAGTCTGCCTAACTGCACCATTATATCAATCGCAGAAGCAATCTGCTTTCTGGCCGCCATCAACGGAATATCTGACCCTAGCAGCACCATGGTTTCCAGACGGTCCAGCATATCCGAAATGGAATTTCCATGACCGGTAGACAAGGAACCATCATGACCGGTGTTCATCGCCTGCAGCATATCTATCGTTTCCGCACCTCTCACTTCCCCGACCAGCAGGCGGTCAGGTCGCATCCGGAGTGCCGCCCGTATTAAGTCCCGTATACTGATTTCTCCCATACCTTCGCTATTTTTATTCCTGACTTCCAGCCGGACCAGGTTTTCCACACCATTGACCTTCAGTTCTGCCACATCTTCAATGGTAATAATTCTCTCCCCTTCCGGTATAAAAGCAGTCAGCGCATTTAAAAAAGTGGTTTTACCCGAACCTGTCCCACCACAGATGAAGATATTGTAACGTGCTTCCACAAGACACCGCAGAAACTCTGCTGCCTCTTCTGTCAGTGTACCTTTTTCCACCAGCTTTTCCATGGTAAGCGGTTCTTTTGCAAACTTACGTATCGTTACAATCGGTCCATCCAGTGCTACCGGCGGCAGAATCACATTCACCCTGGAACCATCCTCCAGCCTGGCATCTACAATAGGACTGGCCTCATTGACCATCCGGTTTGCCTTAGCCACAATCTGCTGGATAATATCCTCCAGCTTCTGTCGTGACTCAAACTTCCGCCCCCACCGGTACAGCCTGCCGCTTTCCTCCAGAAAAATATCTTCTGCACCATTAATCATAATTTCCGTTACGGAATCCTGTAAAAGCACTTCTTCCAGAATATCCAGACCCCGAATGGAAGCATACAGCTCCCGCCGCAGTTTTTCCTTCCTTTCCAGACTCAGAAAGGTCTGTTTCGCTTCCCTCATAATCAGCTGGTCTATTTTCCGGTATAAATCCTCCTCCGTGATTTCCGTGGAATAATCAAAGGAAGCTACTATTTCCTCCCTCAGACGCTGCCTCAATTCCTCCATTGGATTGTGCTACACCCCCTGTTCCGTGGAAACCGTAATTTCCACCACCCTGGACAGCACGCCCTGTTCTCCGGCATACTTCATCTGGCGGTAAAATTCCTGCTTTCTTTGTTTTCCCTCCGGTGTTTCTGAAGTCACCAGACACACCTGGCAGCTCTGGTTCATGATGGATACTGCACCCTCATGAAAAGCTCCACAAAGAAATACTACATGCTTGTAACCTCCATATTCCCGGCAGCATAACACCAGCTGCCGCATTTCTTCTGCCGAATACTGCCACAAATCCGTACAGTATTCCGGTCCACAGAAATATTCTGCTCCATTTCTTTTTGGCAGACCATCAAATAACCTTCTGGCCTGTTCCCTGTCTTTCCTCACAAGATATAAAAGCTCACTTAAAGACGCACCGGCTCCATCACCGGAATCTGTCCGTCCATATCCATAAAACGGGTCCCAGGGGAGGAACAATGTTTTTCCCTTTTCTGCCAGCTCCTGCAGCAGCCTGTCCGCATATTCCGCTGCCAGACGGCAGCTTTCCACAGAAAGTACCGTAAACAGCTCACTCATATATTCTTCCCTGGCCATCTCCACCAGCAGAATCTGCCGGATTATCTCACCTGCTTTCTGATAGCGGAACAAAAAATGTCTGCCTTCTGCTTCTACAGCAGCCGGCTCCCTGCCTGTCAGTATCCACATCCTGACCCCGCAGGGCAGGGACTGGTCTTTCAGCTGCTTTGCAGCTTCTTCTCCTGCAACCAGGCAGCTCAGTTTTTTTCTGGCACAATAGTCCAGAAGTTCTTCTTCCTTCTGAAATGTCACGGCGAAACAGCCAATATCCTTCCGTTCGTTAATATAACGTTTGAAACGTTCTGCATACACGGCCTGTTCGTCGAAAATACCAATGATTTTCTCCAATACAACACCTTCCCTTTTGCTTTGTATGAGTTCTATTCGGGGATTTTGCGATTAATAGTTATTAAACGCAGAACAAAACCTGATACTAAGAAAAAATAAGTAAATCTGATAAATTTAATTTCCCACCGGCACTGCCGGAACCATACGGAAAATTCTGGCTTCATGATAGCCGGGAAATTCTCTCCTGTCAATGACTTTTTCCAAAATTCTTCATTTTTGGTTCTTTTGCCGAAAAATGTTTATTTCTTTGTTCAGATTGTCCAGAATTTATTCCAGAAAACTCCAATTCCTCTTTCGGCAGTCTGCACAATCTGACCCTGGAAATTTTGTGTAAAACTCACAATAAAATTAGTAAAAATAGATGAGTGATGCGGCGAAAACCAGCAGAAATCCCGGCATTCCGAGAATTGCCACCAAAAGAAACGTTCCGAAATTTATTCCTGCCAGAACCGGCAGCCCCTGATGCAGGCAGAGCCGCTGCAAAATATAAATCACTACCAATCCTGCCACTCCACGGAATACCATATCCACAATCCTGTCTGTCCATGTTTTCATTCTGCACCTCCATTCCGGCTTTCTCTTTCCGGTTACTGTTCTGTACCCATTGTATGCAGGGCCTGTCACGTCTATGCCTGTTTTTTTGGACAAATACAGGTATAAACCAGACAGTCCCGGACTATACTTTAATATAATTATAATCAGAGGCAATTGCCTGGAACCGAGGTAAATTATGATGCATTTATTTAAGAAAAAAGAAAAAAAACCTACCGCGCTTGATATTCTGAAAACAGAAATTGATATGACAAAAGCAGAACTGGAAACTGCCTATTCCCATTTTGAAAATGTGGTAGATCCCGACTTAATCAGCAGCAGTATTTATCATATCAATTCTGTCCAGGAACGCTATAAGTACTTAATGAAATTATTAAAATCCGTGGAAACAGAACAATAAGAGTTTCGCTCCGTTCTTGCTTTTCCACCCTGTCTATTGTATGATAAAGCGTGTATATCACCAGAAATACTACAAGTAACTGAGCCCCTGCCATCTTAAAGGGGAATCAGCACAGAAAGGAACTGTCATGTCAGCTGAACTTACCAAAGATCCCGGAAAACAACCGGTATCCATCGGACGAGTCCTCGGAAAAATTATATTCCGTCTCCTGTTGCTTCTGTTTACTACCGCAGCAATCCTGGCTGGCGGAATTTACGGACTGGTTTATACCTTTAACTATGGACCGTCCCCCTCTGCAAGAAGCCTGTTTGTCACCTCCGTACTGGAAACCAGTGCCCTGGATTTCCTCGCCACCTGGTTTCTTCCGTCCGAAGAAATTGCAACTATTCTTGCGACAAATAATGTAGAACAGATGGATGCCGTTTCCAACCCCGACTTAATTGTTATCCCGGAGCATTCCGAAACTTCTGCAGCGGCAGACGAAAAAGAGATCGAAATTACCGAAGTTTCCGGACTCACCTATTCCGGGCGGATGATGATTGTCAAAGACCCTTCCCGTGTCTTTGTCGGCACCTGTGCTTCCTTTGGCAATCCGGACGGTGCCGGTGAAAAACTCTTAACCATCGCCGGACACTATAATGCCATTGCCGGAATCAACGGCGGCGGTTTCTACGATCCGAATGGTACCGGAACCGGCTCCATTCCTACCGGTTTCGTATTTTCCCAGGGGGAATTTCTCTATGGTCCCAGGGACACCAGCGACCTGATTATCGGCTTTGACCATGAGGACAAGCTGATTGTAGGCTATATGACAGCAGACGAAGCCGCCGGCATGGGAATACGGGATGCCTTAACCTTTGGTCCCGCCCTGATTATCAATGGAGAACCCGCCAGTGTATCCGGCAGCAGTTCCGGCTTAAACCCCCGGACTGCCATTGGCCAGCGTGCTGACGGTGCCGTTCTGCTGCTTGTGATTGACGGCAGACAGCCCGGTTCCCTTGGTGCCAGTTATGCTGACCTGATAGAAGTCATGCTTCGCTTTGGTGCAGTAAACGCTGCCAATCTGGACGGTGGAAGCTCCTCGCTCATGATTTTCGAAGACGAAATTGTTTCCAGCAAATCCGGAATCATCGGCGACCGCCGTATGCCTACCTGCTTTCTCGTGGAAAGGAGGGATACCGATGAAGAATAATATCCGGCGCTTCCCCTGGTTCTGGCTGTTTTATGTCCTTTACATACTGCTGCTTGGCGGTGCCATTGTCTATGGACTTTCCCAGCTGTGGAAGTTTCTGACCGTCTATGAAAACACAAGACCGGTGCATTTTATGGAAGACACCCTGACTATATTTCAGGAATCAGAAACGGAGGAATTCCAAAATTACCTTACCAATACGGTGGAAAATCCTTATGAGGACACTGACCTTCTGTTGTCTTTATTTTACGACTTTATTGCAGGGAAAGAACTTTCCTTTGGAAAGCTTTCCGGCTCCTACACCGAGTCCCACCCGGTTTATGCAGTCCTTGCAGACGATGTCCATGTTGCCACGGTTTCCTTTACTTCGGACCACACTAACGCCGGTTACGGTCTTTCCGGCTGGACGCTGGAGGAAATTACCCTGCTGGTGACACCAACAAAAAGTTTTGCCATTACTGTGCCGTCTTCCATGACTGTGTACATTAACGGTATTCCGGCAGCCACGGAGCATATTGTCAGCACCGTGGAAACTGACACCCCGGTTTCTTATGTCAACTATGCTTTCAGCGGATTATACAAAGAGCCGGACATCCGGGTTACTGACCGATATGGTTCTGAGGTTACTCTGCAAAAGGACGAAGCCACCGGAGGACTATATTATAAGCTTGCCTATGCTTCTGCTCCTGCTTCCATGTCGCTTTCCTTTGGCGGACATGTCCTTGACCAAGGAAACATCCTCACCAAAAACATTCCAGTGGAGAAACTGTCCGTTATTACCCAGACGGCAGTGCGTTTCCCGGAATATGCAGTGCTTCCGGAGCTGCTGACTATCCCATCCTTTACGGAATACTACATTGACTTTGCCTACACAAAGGATTCCGTTTCCTTTATGGACCGTTTTGGCACAGGACACACACCAGACTATGACCCGGTGACCAACTCCTATTCCCACGGACTTGTCAGTGACGATTCCCTGAAGGAAGAATGTGCGGCGGCGGCGACAGACTTTCTGGAAACCTACGCCCTGTTCTGCTCAGATGACGCTTCCCAGACAGCACTGGAACCGTTTTTCCCAAAGAACTCCGCCTATTATAAGCTGATTATTTCCATGGACAATCACTGGTTCCCGGCCCATTCCTCTGTCACATTCGGAAATCACGAACTGTTAAACTTTTTCGCTTACAGTGAAAACCTTGTCTATATCCAGATGTCCATTGAGGAAAAAATGTACATATACTATACCGGGGAAAATAAAACCATTCTGGTGAACCACCCGCTCTGGCTGGTGAAGATGGACGGAAACTGGTATGTTGCAAGAATGATTTTTGATGACACTGCCACAGAGTAATCCGGGTGTTACCGTAGTTCCTCAAAAAAGTCAAGAAAACTTCTTTGCCTGCTGTATAATAAACTTACATCGCGATGAAAAGAAAGGACCCTGACTATGAGCTATCCGTTGTCTACTTACGCCCTGATCAGTTACATAGAATCCCACTTAAAGGATGGGAAAATCCCTTATAACAAACTGGAACAGTGCCTTGGCTTTTCCTATGCCCACATCCGGGATTTCTTCCAGAAGGATACCGGCAGCTCTCTGGCACGCTACATCCGTACCCGGAAAATCTGCGCCTCTGCCTTTGAGCTGCTGCATTCGGACAAAACCATTCTGGAACTGGCACTGGATTATGGGTTCTCCAGCCATGAAAGCTACACCCGTGCCTTTACCAGAATTACTGGCCGGACTCCCAGTGACTTCCGGAAAGAACGCCCCCTTATGGGAAAATCTGAACTGCTGCCGGGCATCTATGGCATCGGACTGCTCTGTCAGAAAGAGCAAAGGAGCGATATCAACATGAACCGGAAAGAAAAATACCAGAATAACAGCAGTACCATTTTATATGGCGTCCCAAAGGTAGAATGGGGAACCTACGGCGGCTGCACCCCCTATCCGATCTGCCTGAAAGCCTGCGCCGACTATCTGGGCGATGACCTTGATTATGCGGAAATACTGACCCTCTGCGGCGGTGCTTTCCGTTTCACCTGGAACGAAACCGAATGGGATATGTGCAACGTGGATATTTACCACACCTTCACAGAAGGCGGCGGGGAAACCGTCTATTCCTATGCTGCCAAAGCCCTTGGCCGGGAATTTTCCATGCTGGAACGTACCGGACAGACCACCAAAGAGGATTTCATCCGCTTTATCCGAACTCACATTGATGAAGGATATCCCTGCATTGCCCAGGGTATCATCGGACCGCCGGAAGCCTGTATTATTACCGGTTACCGGGATAACGGAAACACTCTGCTTGGCTGGAATTTCTTCCAGCATGACCCTGCCTTTGGCGGAAGTGTCCAGTTCGATGACTGCGGTTATTTTATCTGTGACAACTGGTGGGAAAACACCGATACCCAGTCCGTCATGTGCCTTGGCCCGGTTGCCGGACCAGCCCACACGCCAAAGGAAGTTATAAAAACTGCGGTTTCCGTTATGACCGGACGAAAGGATGGCAGTTACTGTAAGGGAATTTCTGGTTATGCTGCCTGGGCAAAAATGCTTTCTGATGAAAGTTCTTTTTCTGCCAAAGGAAACGAAGTGCTATTGTTTGAAAAGATGTTCTGTCAGGATGATGCCATGAACTGTCTGCGGGACGGAAGAAACTGCGCTGCGAAGTACTTTACAGCATTGGCTAAGAGCGAGAAAGACTACAATCGTAGTAACACTACACAAGTAGAACAATATAAAGCACTGGCAAACTTATTTTCCAGGACAAAAAATCTGGTAGAACAGATGACAGCCCTGTTTAATTCTCCTGCCTCCACCGGTGAAGACAGAACTAAACGGCTGGCAAACAGAGAAGTGCGGGAACAGACCTGTGGCTATATCCGGCAGATAGAAGAAACAGAAAAACGGTGTCTGGGAATATTACAAACATTGATAAAAGAGTAACTGAAGACTTACTTTACAACCTTTCCAAATACTAAAAAGACATGGGACCATTCCACAACAATCTACTGTCTGAAATGGTCCCATGTTTCATTTTACTCCAATTAGTTTCCTTGCAAACGGAATCAGCCGAACTACATGATATGCCAGCACCGTCAGCAGAAAACTTCCAAAACCAATACTTGCAACCTGTATTAGTAAATTTTCACTTATCTGCACAACATAATACGCTAACGCCACCAGAATAGACTGATGCAGAATATAAACCGGATAGGAAGCCTGGTTAAAATAGTCTGTGAATCCTGTTCGCTTATTGAAACATTTTTTCCCTGTAGCAAGCAACACCAGAATGGAAAACCAGCCTACAAAATTAACCCACAAATCACCATAATACGAAAATGAATAATACATTATCACTGAAGCGATAGTTACAATTACACAGACACAAGTCAGCCATTTTCTGCTCTTTTCCAGCTTTTCCGCAACCAAATCATTACTCAGCACATAATACCCAAGTAAATATAATGCTAAATTCTTTCCAATACTGTAACCACCGAAATTGCCCAGATAATACATCAGCCATACCGGAAGAAACAAAAGCACTACACCTACTATAGGAAGCTTCTCTACATGGGCCGCCAGCTTTTCATACGGCAGGAAGCGAAACACTGCCAGGGCAAGCAGCGAAATCAGAAACAAAAATAAAATGAACCACAAATGTCCCGGGGTAAATGCTCCATCATAACCACTAAAGTCCGTCAAATGTGTAAAAAAATAACACAAATTCTCCCACAAACTTCCCTCATAATTTTCAAAAAATTTTCTTGCATACACTGTCTGAAACGGCACCAGAAACACCAGTCCGCCCAAAAATGGTATCAGTAGTTTATGAATCCGCTGTATCACAAATTCTTTTCTGCTTCTCTTTTCCAGAGCGTATCTTGCACTCATTCCTGCCAGGACAAACAACAATGGCATGAACCATGGATTTACCAGCACAATGCAGGTACTCAATATTCTGTTTTCTCCCTGCCAGATATAAAAACGGGAACCGAAATCATTCCATATCATAAATGTATGCACGGGAAATAACAGCAGAATTGTCATATTCCGCAGATTATCGATATAGTGTTTTCGTGTTCCTTTATGCTGTTGCAGCCTCATTTCTTTTCTCTCTTTCCTGTTTGTCATACAATCTATTTGCCTTTCCAATAACCTCATGGATTATTTTCAGACAAAAAGAATATTCCTTATTCAACAAATCCTTGTATTTCTTAACCTCATCCGTATCCTTTTTATCAGGATTAAGGTTTACTCTGCTATAAACACCGTCAACAATAGGAATCATTTTCTTAATATCCATAACCGAAAGAATATGTTTTACATTATCCTGCTCTGCCGCCACCCAAATATCATTCTGTCCCATATAGGCTTTCTTTGCTATTTCATAAATTAAATAGCATTCTTTATTAACATTTTTCCATATCTTGTGCTTCTCTTTGGCTGATGACAACGGTATAACATATTTTCTGTCATTTTTATTTATCAAAATTCCTATGTACGGCTTATTTTCATACCCATTGGCTTTGTAATATACCTCAGAGCACGCATCATGTAGTTTTCTGAGATAATTTTTGTCAATGTTAATAAATGTCAGCTTTCCCTCTAATGCAAACATAAGACTGATCCTTCGTATTTTTAGGTAAAAAATATGTGGGAAGACTAAGCTTCCCACTCAATAATGTTCATCTCTTTACGGATTGATTACCGAAGGTTAATGGAGACCATCTTTAATGTTCATCTCTTCTATGGTTCAGGACCATAAGGTTAATGGAGACCTATCTACTATCATAATATAACAATTAACATACCATGTCAACTGTATATTATAGATTTATTTTTACCAAACTTACTCATATTATGTGTATTTTTCAGCTTCTTTTTTTACATCCTCTCTTACAGCTTCCAGACATCCTCTACATAATCCCGGATAGTTCTGTCACTGGAGAACTTGCCTGCGTTCGCTGTGTTCATAAAACACTTCTTACGAAACGCCTGTGTATCCTGATAATCTTTGTTTACGCGCAGCTTCGCATCGCAGTAGGAAATGAAGTCTGCAAACAGGAAGTAGTGGTCCGGCTGATGCCAGTGTGCACCGTCAAGAAGTGCATGGTACAGTTCCTCAAACATGCCTGTACCGTCATCAGAAAGAGTGCCGTCTACCAAAGTATCCACGACACGCTTGATTCGTGGTTCGGACTCATACAGTGCTCTTGCATTGTAGTCATTCTTCATTGCTTCAATTTCTTCTACACGCTTACCAAAGATATAATTGTTTTCTTCGCCTGCCTCGGCAACGATTTCCACATTGGCACCATCGTAAGTACCGAGGGTAACCGCACCGTTTAACATAAGCTTCATATTACCGGTACCGGAAGCTTCTGTACCCGCAGTAGAAATCTGCTCGGACACGTCTGCCGCTGTTACCAGCTTTTCTGCATAGGAAACATTATAGTTCTGTACAAAAATTACCTGAAGCTTGTCATTTACTTCCGGATCATTCGCTACCAGCTTTGCAATCTCGTTGATAAACTTGATAATGCCCTTGGCACGATAATAACCCGGAGCTGCTTTTGCACCAAAAATAAAGGTGGTTGGATAAAAATTCTTAATTCTTCCATCCTTGATTCCGTAGTAAATATCCAGAATGGACAGGGCATTCAGAAGCTGGCGCTTGTACTCGTGGAGACGCTTAATCTGGATGTCAAAAATGGAGTTGGTATTTAAGGAAACACCTTCCTTTTCCAGAATAAACTCTGCCAGCTGCTGCTTCTTTAACTTCTTAATTTCATCAAACTTCTCCAGAGTTTCCTTGTCCTCTGCAAAAGCTTCTAACTTCTTTAATTTCGAAAGGTCTGTTACCCAGCCGCTGCCAATTTTGTCAGTAATAAAGCCGGACAGCTCCTGGTTGCAGAGAGCCAGCCATCTTCTCTGGGTAATACCATTGGTCTTATTATTGAAACGCTCCGGATAAATGGCATACCATTCCTTCAGCGCATCATTCTTTAAAATTTCGGTATGAATCTGGGCAACACCGTTGGTCGAATGGCTTGCAAAAATCGCCATTCTTGCCATGTGAATCAGATTACCGGAAATAATATCATACTGATTCTGGTCGTCTTCTGTAACACCCAGTCCGGTTAACTCCTTACGGAGTGCTTTCTGTAACATCACAACGTACTTGTATACGTGAGGAATTACGGATTTGAACAGCTCGATGTCCCACTTTTCCAAGGCTTCTGCCATGATGGTGTGGTTGGTATAGGCAAAGGTTTCTTTGGCAATCTTTAATGCCTTCGGGAAGCTTACGCCTTCCTCTTCCATCAAAATACGCAGCAGTTCCGGAATCGCCACAGTTGGATGGGTGTCATTTAACTGGATGGCATACTCCTCAGAGAATCTGCCAAAATCACTGCCGTGATTCTTCTTATATGTGCGGATCATATCCTGCAAGGACGCACTGGAGAAGAAATACTGCTGCTTTAATCTTAACTGCTTGCCTGCCTTTGTGGAGTCATTTGGATAAAGTACGGCAGAAATTGCCGCTGCTGCGTTTCTTTCCTTCGCTTCCTTATCATAATTCTGGTCGTTGAACAAATCAAAGTTAAACTCATTCACCGCCTCTGCCTGCCACAGACGTAACAGATTTACCTTCTTTGCACCGTAACCGATTACCGGCATATCGTAAGGCACAGCATACACATCCTGACCCTTGAAGTGTACCAACACCTTATCCTCTTCAGTGCGTACAGACCATGGGTCTCCTGCCTTTGTCCAGTCATCCGGCTGTTCCTTCTGGAAACCATTTTCAATTGTCTGCTTGAAAAGACCGTATTTGTAACGGATACCGTAACCATTTAAGTTTGCACCGATGGTTGCACCGGAATCCAGGAAGCAGGCTGCCAGACGGCCAAGACCGCCGTTACCTAAAGCGGCATCCTCAATCTCTTCAAACTCTCTCATATCTCTCTGATTTTCGCTCATGAGCTCACCAAACTGGTGTAACAGGCCTAAGCTTAACAGGTTGTTGTAAACCAGACGGCCTACTAAGAATTCTGCGGAAAGATAGCAGGCCTTTTTGCCTTCTGCTTCCTTTGCTTTCTTTACAAAATCCAGTCCTGTCTCTGCCATCGCTGCCTTGGATACTGCATGATACAGCTCGATGGTAGTAGCCTCCTTCATGTCCTTGCCAAAATCAAGTGCTAAAATTTCCTTTACATTTTTCTGAAAATGTCCCATTGTGTTATAATCCTCCTTATTATGTAAAGCAGAATCACTCTGCTTCACTTACTTCCTCGTACCTGCCGGATGAATTTTGCGCATACCTGTCCCTGTTTTGCCCGGTATCTGCCGTTTCTTCCCATACACCCCGAATATACAGGAAAAAACGTTCTTTCTACAGAATTTCCACAAAAGGAGATGACCTTTTACTGCACATCACCATTCTGCGAAAAGCAGACACCGCTGCAAAAATATCGTATGACATAATATGGCGCTTTTTTCACCAGCGCTTATCGATTATACAGATCCGCTAAATACTTGTAGTAACCGGTATCAATCTTCTGATACTGGTCCTCTGTCATTCTCCATCTCCAATTCTCCCCAATCGTTGATGGAAAATTCATTCTTGCCCAGTTGTCCAGGTATAATAAATCCTGGGTCTGGAAAATAGCCACGCGGCAGTTCAGAGAATATGCCCGCTTAATCATTGCTCTTGCGATATCAAAAGGATTTCTCGCATCGTAATAATCAACCAGTCTGTACTGCTGCTCCTCTGTCAGCGCAGACAATGCACCAACCAGAGTTTCATTATCATGTGTTCCAATATATACTACAGAGTTATCTGTCGTGTAATTATGCGGCAGATACTCGTTATCAGGTGTAATATCCAGACCAAAGCCTAAAATCTTCATGCCCGGATAATTATTGGAAGCAATCAGGTCAATGACCGGCTGGGTCAGCACACCTAAATCCTCCGCAATAATCTTTGCATCACCGATGGTTTCATTAATCATGTCGGTGAGCTTCTTTCCTGGTCCCTTCTTCCATTCACCTTCCATGGCGGTTTCACAGGTAGCAGGGATGGAATAATAATTTACAATACCGATGAAGTGGTCGATACGGATCACATCATAGTGGTATGCGCAGAACTTCATACGCTCTTTCCACCAGCCAAAACCATCCTTCTCCATTACATCCCAGCGGTACAGCGGGTTACCCCAGCGCTGGCCGGTTTCGGAAAACATATCAGGCGGTACTCCTGCGATATTGATTTCTCTTAAGTCTTCGTCCAGTTCAAACAGGTCACTGTGTACCCATACATCCGAACTGTCCATGGCAACATAAAGCGGAATATCTCCAACGATTTCAATTTCCAGCTCATTTACATACGCCTTTAATTTTTTCCACTGCTCATCGAATTTATACTGACAGAACTTCCAGAAGCCGATTTCCTTCTTTAACTTCTTTTCATATCGTGCTACTGCTTCCGGTCTGCGGAGACGGATATCATCATCCCACTCCGTCCAGGACTTGCTGTCAAAACTGTTTTTTACAGCCATGTACAGGCTGTAATCATCCAGCCAGTAGGCATTGTCTGCTTCAAACTGCTTAAAATTCTTTGTTCTTGTGTGGCTGCTTCTTTCATACGCAAGCTTCAGTACCTCAAAACGGTTCTCATAAATTTTTGCGTAATCCACATCCGCTGGATTGTCCCCCCAGTTTCTTGCGGTGATTTCTTCCTTCTTTATCAATCCTTCTTCCACCAGAACATCCAGATCAATAAAATAAGGATTTCCGGCAAATGCAGAGAAGGACTGATATGGACTGTCACCATAACTGGTCGGTCCAATCGGAAGTACCTGCCAGTATCTGCCGCCGGTTGCCTTTACAAAGTCAGCAAACTGATATGCTGCTTTGCCCAAGGTACCAATTCCGTAAGGACTTGGCAGGCTGCTAACTGGCATTAAGATTCCGGCACCGCGAGTTAATGGTGTTACACCTTTTTTACCCATAGTTTATACCATACCTTTCTCCTAGTTTCGCTAACGAATTTTCGTAAATTTTCGTTTCTGATTCCATGATACATGGTTTTTTCGTTTCTGTCAACAAAAAAATTATGTTTTTTTATTCTACTTTTGTGGAAAATGACTTTTAGGGATAAAAATATTGGAAATTTCAGCCTCTTATATCTATGTTATAAAAAAAAGAATGAGGAACCTATGGCTGACTGTTCAGCGACTATTCACTGTCAGCCATAGGTTCCTCATTCTTTTTTTCTGCCATGGGACTATGAAAGGCGGAAGGTTTCCGATATTTTTAGCCTAAGGGGGAGTGAGCGGATAAAGAACCTTCAAAATCTGATTTTATTAATCACAACATGGCAGTTCCATTTCAAAAAAATAGGGCAGCTTAAAAAAGTTTCAGAAAATTTTCGAAAATTTCGTTGAAAAAAGTATGGTACCGTGTTAAAATAGACAAGTGTATAAAACCAGAACCAGCCTTTGGCTGCAAATACACAACAAAATATCAGCACGTAACCTTTTCATTGATAGAGAACGAACCCGTAACTGTGAAGAAACAGTTACCATAACAAAAAGATCAGACTGCTTAGAAAGAGAGACACTATTATGCCAACAATCAAAGACATTGCGGACCGGCTTGGTATTGCCGTCAGTACCGTTTCCAAAGGCTTAAACGGTGCCAGCGACATCAGTGAGGAAACCCGCCAGCTCGTTCTGGACACAGCCGTGGAAATGGGCTACGCCTCCAAGAAAATCCGCTCCCGCACTACAACCAAGGTCTGCGTTTTCATCGAAGACCGCAATATGGATTATGAGACCATTGACCAGTTCGGTTACGAAATCGTCATGGGATTTAAATTAGGTGCTGCCAGCCGCAACTGGGAGGTAACGGTCATTCCGTCCAACTTAACTATGCAGACTACCGAAAAATATGACAGTTATATGCTGCGTCATGGTTTTTCCGGCGGCTTTCTGCTTGGTTTTACCCTGCATGACGACTGGATCCGCCAGCTGAACCGCACTACGGTTCCTACGGTACTTCTGGATAACTACATACCAGGAAATCATCATGTTGGTTATGTAGGCACCGACAGTAATGAAGGAATCGCCCATGCCGTGAATCATCTGGTTGCCATGGGACATAAGAAAATTGCGTTTTTGAATGGTTCCAAAAACTCCATGGTTTCCGAAGAGCGTAACCTGGCCTTTTACCAGCATATGAGAGAAAACGGTATTGAACCACAGGAAGAACTGGTGGCATACGGTTATTATGTACCGGATTGTGCCAAATCCCACGTTCCAACTTTTGTGGAAAACGGAGCTACCGCCATCGTCTGCGCATCGGATATGATTGCCAGCGGCGTCATTGCAGAACTGAACCGCATGAATTTAAAAGTGCCGGATGACATCAGTGTCATTGGTTACGATGACCTGCCGGTGGCAACCCAGCTTTCACCAAAACTCACTACCATCCGTCAGGACCGGTATGATTTAGGAAAAAGTGCTGTCCTCATGCTGGATGGTCTGATTCGTGGTGTTGCCTTGTCAAAAATGCTGCTCCGGGCGAAATTCATTCCAAGAGAATCTACCAGACGACTGGATGAACCAAAAAAATAACCAGACTACCGACTCCTCTTTATTCCTGAATTCCTTATGTCATTGTGCACAAGGAATTCAGGAAAACTTTGTGGAATACTCACAAAATTTCAGGCTGTTTTTTCGACGGTAATCCCTTCAAAACCGCTTATTTAGTCATTTCTTTTATCTCAACCACCCGACTGCCCCCAGAAAAACTCCTCTTGTTTTCTTTTCCTGCCGTTGTTATAATAAACTTGTTTCTGGAAACAAATCCTATCGGTTGATTTCGTAACTGCCCTATTCCGGCAGATTACCCCAATTACCAATTACACTATAACTTTGCCTAAACGTAAAAAAGAAAGGATGTATTTATGATAGTAACAAACAATAGCGGCAGAGAGCTGTCCTGTACCAGGGGAGACCTGCCTTACAAATTAACTAACGAATATCTGTTCCGGGCAGTGTTCCAGTCTTCTCCAAAAGCACTGGAGGGGCTCTGCCGGGCGGTGCTGCGCCTTTCTCCGGAGGATTCCCTTTCGGTTTCCCTGCAGAATCCCGTAGAACTTGGCAAGCGGATTGAAGACAAGGACTTTCTGCTGCAGCTGGCCGTCACCATTAATAACTCCATGTCCCTTACGCTGGAACTGCAGGTCTGTCTGGGACGGTTCTGCAAAGAGCATGCCTTCTCCCACGCCTGCCGTGGCTTTGACCAGCTGAACCATGATAACACCTACGATGCCGTGTTTCCGATTGTTCACGCAGACTTTTTAAATTTCTCCCTGTTTCCGGAACATCCGGAATTTTATGCTTCCTATCAGCTGATGAACATTTCCAATCCCGATTACTGCTATGCCTACAGCGACAAACTGCTGCTCTCCGTGGTAGATTTGACGCAGATTGCCCTTGCAACCGAGGAAGACAAAGCTTATGACATCGACCTCTGGGCGCGGGTGTTTACTGCTTCCACCTGGCGGGAAATTGAAATGCTGGCGCAGAATAACGACTATTTACAGGCAGCAGTTTCCGGCCTCCGGCAGCTTTTGGAGGATGAGGCAGTCTGTCAGCAATGTCAGGCCAGAGAAGAATTTTCCTACCGGGAACAGCTTAGAAATTCCAAAATGAAAGAACTGGATGACGGACTGAAACAGGCCCATGATACACTTCGCCAGAAAGAGGATGAGATTGCGCAGCTACGGGCAGAACTCGCTGCTTTGAAGCGATAAAACCGTGTTTTTTCCTGCTTAACCATAAAAGGAACTGCTGTAAAATTCAGAAAATCCGAACTTTTACAACAGTTCCTGTAATTCATACATTTATTGATAGAAATTTTAACACAACGGTACTGGAAACACGACACTTTATTAAATAACACCGCCCTGTTTCAAGACGAAAATCCATAAAAACATAGTGAGAATTGCCAGACCGGAGCTGAATACCACCAGTCCTGCTGCCAGATCCCCGTCTCCATCCATCTGCTGTGCCATTGGAAAAGAAGACACCGCCGTAGGTGCCCCGGACATAATCAGAAGCGGAATCAGGTTTTCATTACGAAATCCCATGGCGATACCAATAGATATCATAAGAAGTGGGCTGAATACCAGTCTGCCCGATACTCCTATGGCCAGCTGCTTCCGGTATTCCTTTACTTTTGACACCGTAAAAGAACCGCCCAAAGCCACCAGGGATAAAGGTGTTGCCACGCCCCCAAGGTCTGTTACGGACTTCTGCACAGCCGATGGCAGGGAAATCTGTAATACATTAAATACAATACCAATCAGGGATGCAATAATCAGCGGATTGGTGGCAATGCCTTTTAACATTTTTTTCACGCTGGGCTTACCACCCCGGAAACTCTCCAATGTCACCACTGCCAGAATATTAAATACCGGAACCGTCAGTCCCACCAAAAGAGAAGTAGGTCCGATGTTCTCTGTGCCACAAAGTGACAACGCCACAGGAAGCCCGAACAAGGCAAAATTACTGCGGAATATTGCCTGAATCAGCACACCCCGGCGGGAGTTTTCTTTTTCAATTTTCGGTATCAGAAGCATCAGCAGGAAAAACTGTCCTACCAGACCGCCTACTGCTACCGCCAGCAGCTTTGCATTGAAAGCTGCTGACAGATTTGTTGTTGCAATATTGTTAAACAAATAAATCGGCAGAAACACTTTAAAACACAACTGGTTCATTTTATTCAGGGAAGGTGTGTCTACCATATGAATGCGCCGCAGAAAATACCCCAGCATAATACAGAGAAACAGTGGCAGAACCACATTAAATGAAATAATTAAATTCTCCATTATGCGTTAAAACCTCTGTTATAATCCATGGCATTCAGACAGGTTTCGTTTAATGTCCCCCTGCCATAAGTCAGACCGGCATATACCTGCTGTACATTCTGCATGACAGGTCCCGCAGTATCCTGATTTTTAATACCATCAAATCCTGCCCGGAGATTTTCTATCACCATCTCCACGTCTGCCAGACTGTCCGGTTTTCCACTGACTCTGGCTCTTGCCAGCATTTTATTCACATAAATATACAGACTCATCAGGCGAAAGGCAATCGGTTCCGAAAAATCCAGTGCTTCCATCAGCTCATTCACAAATTTTCCGGCATGGTTTAAGTCCGCCTGGTACTGCTTGTCCTCCTTTTGTTCCTTCGCCTGTTTTGCATTTTTTACATCATCCAATATAATATCATACATAATCACTACGAGTTCACAGGGAGAAGCCTGGGAAACCCGAAGGGTATAGGTCTGAATTTGTTCCTGTGTCATATTAATCCTCATTTCTGAGCGACTTATCGCAAAGACGCATCCAGAAATCTGCACCTGCAGTTTCTGGTCTGCCATCATGACTATTTGCTTTCGCCCGGAAACAAATAGTCCATGAAATGTTATTTCGCTTGTAAACAATCAGCATATCCAAACTGTCCTATAACAAAACAAGGAGAACTGCCTGTACCGGCATATTTCTCCCTGCTTTCTTATTTCTGTTACGGTTCACTCCGCAAACGGTAACGTAGTTCTCATTAGCTCTGTAATAAGTTCAGAATATTCTGTGGTCTTTCATTTGCCTGTGCCAGCATGGAAGTAGCTGCCTGGGTCAGTACCTGATACTGGGTAAATGTTGCCATTTCCTTCGCCATATCAGTATCTTCAATACGGGACAGTGCTTCTGTCAGATTCTCAGCAGAAACATCCAGACTGTTGATGGCATGGTCCAGACGGTTCTGGTAAGCACCAAGCTTTGCACGTACGGTAGACACTTCATTTACCGCATTTTCAAATAACGTGATGGCAGCCATGGCACCTTCCTGGGTTCCAATGTTGGCAATGTCAATATTTAAGGTTGTGGTATCCACTCTTGGAACACGTACTTCCATAGTCTGTCCTTCGTTGGCACCAATCTGAAGGGTCATTGGACCCGCATCGAGGACGGTGACGGTAACTTCCTCTCCGGCAGCTCCGGATACCTGAAATACCATTTCAAAATCATCACGGTCTCTGACAGTTACATAATCACCATCGATGCTGACAGTTGCTGTACTGGTAAAACCACCTTCGTCGGATGTATTCAGCGTCACCTCACAATTGGAACCTTTCTCAGACATCCCTGCTGCTCTCAAACCAAGCATATCTGCCAGCTCCTGTTCTGCATAAATATTGATTTCTGCATTTGTACCATAATCATCTGTTACAAATACAAGCTTATTGCCTACTGTTGCAGTACCTGCTGTAACTTCTTCGTATCCACCAAGACCATCCTCATCCAGCGCACCGGTAGTATATCCTACCTGGATACCCATATTTCCGCATACTGCATTTAATTCAGTGAGAACTGTCTGTAAATTTGCTCCACCCGGAATTGTAATATCCTGGTCATTAATAGTCAGAGTATATTCTGTCTGTGTCGTAGGTACACTTGCCGCATCTATTACATCTCCTACCAGTACAGCCTGTTCTGCCTCATTACCTCCAACTGTAAACTTATACTCCCTCACATCTACCGTATCAGAAAGAGAAATCAGTTCCACCGCAGAATCACTGGAATACGACCGTCTGTCCAGTGTACCATCCAGCAGCTTCTTTGTATTAAATTCTGTTGTTGTGGAAATACGATTAATTTCATCCTTTAACTGGACTACCTCTGCCTGCAGCTGGGCACGGTCATCATCGGTGGATGTACCGTTGGCCGCCTGTACGGAAAGTTCACGCATTCTCTGTAACATTTCTTCTACTTCAATCAGCGCACCTTCGGCGGTCTGAATAACGGAAATACCATCGGAAGCATTTCTGGATGCCTGGTTTAAGCCTGCAATCTGTGTCTTCATCTTCTGGGAAATTGCCATACCTGCCGCATCATCTGCCGCACAGTTAATGCGGTAACCGGAAGAAAGTCTCTCCAGACTTCGTTCCATGTTTGCGCTGTTCTTGCCTAAAATATTGTTTGTCTTTAACGCCGGAATATTGTGATTAATTCTCATGTACGTCCTCCATTTTCAGTATCTCATTTATAATAACCATTTAATACATTGCCACATCCATATCTGCATTTCTGACATGTACTACCAGTGCCTTCGCAATGCGGTACAATCTGCTGTTGTCCGTATCCTGTGCTCCTTCTCCCTCCGGTGTATCTTTATAAGCACCTTCGGTCTGGTAGGCATAGGTATCCGGACGCACTTCCTCTGTACCATAGTAGATGGAACCAATCTGGATTCTGCCCTGGGCCAGGGAAGCAAACAGGTTCATCTGGCGGTCTTTCAGTGCCTGGGTACCCTCTCTGTTGTCACTGCTGATAAAGCACTTTAATTTGTTATCCTGAATGCTGGCTTCACAGGAAATTTTTCCGAGGTTCATCGTTGGAATTTCCGCTGTTACCTTTGCTTTCGCCTTATCTTCTCCTGTTTCCAGAATTGTTACATTCATATTTACAATGTCTGTTCCCGTGTCTACCGGAATCTGGTAATACTCTCTCTTACTGAGACGGTTCATGAAACGAATACCGACATTCATCTTCTTGATGGACTTGGTATCCTGTCTGGTCATGGAAGGATCCTGCGTCATCTTTGCTTTTAAATCTCCGGTTTCCTTCATAAACTTCTGGTAAGCCGCCTGCATGGTTTCTTTATCCTCCATGCATTCTACAAAGTCAGGAAGCACCGGCTCTTCGCCATTTTCCATAAACTTAAAACGCTTCCATTCCTTAAAAATCGTCATATCATCCGCCAGCAGATTTTTCGCTGCCTCCAGATTTTCCATGGTAGTCAGAATATTGAAATCCTCCAGGAATCTGGTCGCATTCTGCCCTTCGGTTGCAAGGGTACGCACTGTTGTCAGCTGTTCCTGTGCCACTTCTTCCGTGTTCTGGGAACATTCGCTGATAGTATTATCGACTTTTTCCGCCAGATTGTTTAGAGCCTGGGCGCCTTTTCCGAATTTTATGCCCAGCATGCCCGCATTAATCTGGTCTTCCACCAGTGCCTTTTCCGAGGAGGCTCCGGCTGCCGTACGGAAGGTTTCATTCACATAAGCATCAATCCCCTGGGCTCTGCCGCTTCGTACTGCTGTCAGCAGATTCTGTAACGTCAGTTCCTGTCCCTGGCGGTATACGTTTCCGATGGCTTCTTCTTCCGAACCTCCCACCTGGTGCAGCGCACGGTAAACTCCGATATATGCCTGACGCTCTTCCGGCGTAATTTCCTTCTTTTTCTCTAAGTTAATCAGGAAGATACTATAGTTATCCTCCGTCGTAATACCTTCTTCTTCTTTAATCTGGGCAATCTTTGCAGACAAATCTTCAATCGGCTGCTCCAACGGATTCAGACCGTCACGAATCATACGCACGGTAACTGCCGGATGCAGTTCCTTTAAAACTTCCTGCAGCTTGCTGTCATAATCTCTTACTTTTTCCACATTTTCCTGCGTAATTTCCACAGAACTGTGCCCCAGCATACGCACTGCACGGCGGTTTTCCATATTGGCAGGCAGACCAATGTTCTGCAGCAGACTGTCCACATTGCCAAATGCTTTCTGTAAATTGTCGCCGAACAGCTTGTTCGGAGACGTCATAACCGTTTCAAACGTTTCATTGTAACGGCGCATTGCCAGATGGTTCATACCGGTTTCGTGAAGTTCATTCAGTGTAATCTTTGTTCCGGTATCCATGGTATCCACAATCAGCGGTGCCGGCATATTTTTAATTTCTTCCAGTTTCCGGCTCGTATCCTTTAACATTTCCATGCCTTCTGCCGTAGCCGCCATACCTGCCTGGGTAAAGAAGCTGGAGAAAAATCTGGCTTCCAGTGTTTTTAAATTGTCAATTAATTTTTCCATGCTGACAGTATCAATGCGGATACCTTCCTTAGCAAGACGGTAACCAGACTCATAGGTCATCTTCGCACGGATTTCCTCTAACTGACGTCTCGCACGGATAGATGCCGCCTGGGCCGCACTGGACTCCACAAAGGTCTGCATGTAGGTCTTTACATCCGGGCTGTCGCTGTCAATGAGTTCCTGTACCTCTGCCAGGTCGCCAAGAGAAAGATCCAGCTTATCTCCGCTGACTCCCGGCTGCTCCATTGCCTTTCTGGCTGCTGCATAATCTACTGCCTGACCGGTTACGCCCTCGGTCTTACGCATAATCTGGCGTACTTCCTTCGCTGTGGAAGAAAGCAGATTTGCATTTTTCGGGTCCTGACCAACGGAAATGGCATTGACTGCCTTTGTCAGAATATCCTCTTCTGACAGGCGGATACCAGCTAACAGACTATAGGATTTCAGATTTTCCACCGTCAGCGGAATATCTCTCTTAATAAACGTCTGTGCCGCATTTATCATATCGTTATTGTTACGCAGACCTGCCTGGAACAGCATATGGGTTACCTTTGGTTCCAGCTGTGCCCATGCCTCCGGCGTCAGGGTATGCTCTTTTTTGTTATACGTCTGTGCCGCCGAACGTGCCATCGCCACGTTTTCCAGTGTCGGAACCAGCTTGTTCCGCACCATATATTCACATTCTGCTGGTGTCAGTTTAATGCCGCCGTTCGCCTTTTCCAGTGCTACTGCCACCTTCTCTAAATTCGCCTGGGTTATCGGAATATTTGCTTTTACCAGCTTGTCTGCAATCATTTCTGCCTTTGGATTACCGGACAGCATTTTAATTGCCTGTTCAATAACCGCCGCACGGTCATCCTGAATCTGCTGTACCTGGTTTTCCACCGCATTGGCTGCCAGCTCCTTCTGCAGCTTGATACGCTCCATGGCCGCCTCTAACTGCTCCACCGTCATTTCCCCTACCGGAAAACCTTCTTTCTGCAGCTGGGCCATATCCTCCGCCGTCATACGGCTGGAAACATTATCGAGACGCTCCTGGTTCTTTTCCGCCTCGGTGCCTTCTTCCTTTACCTCCTGGGCTTTCTTTTCCTCACCCATGCCGTTTTTGGAATAAATCTCCGAGGTCTGCTTCTGCTCCAGCGTAGTTTCGTCTGTATAAAGAATTGCTTCGGATACGGAAGAGGCGCTGGTTTTACCGGCGGCGTCCGCAGTTGGATTACTCAGCGTCTTTGCCGTGGACTCCTTCTGCTGTGCTCCGTATGCCGAAAGGGCATTTAACATATTCATTTTCGTTCTCTCCTTGGCCTGTGTTATTTGACTCCGTTCCAGACAGGCGGGAAATCCTCCTGATTTCCGATTTGTTCACTATTATGTATGTCGTCAGAAATGGGGGATTTCTTAAGACTCGGTGGGGAAAATATTGTTGCTGGAGGCTCTCTCCTGATATAAAAACAGCTATTACAAAGAACTTACTCTCCATAACAGCTGCTACGCTTTTTATAGTTCCAATGAATCTGCATTAAGCAGAAAGTCATACACATTCATCATTAATATACCCTCTTCGCTATAAAAAGGTTTCGGAGTGTCTGAAGTAATTACGATTTTTTTAAACGAATCATTGATTTTTCGGAATGGCCGGATTTCCTGTTCCACCTTTTCCGATGTGCCGAGCATATATGCTGACTGAATGTAATATTTTTTGGAGCCTTTGTTACAGATAAAATCAACTTCCAACTGCTTCTTTACCGGTTTACCCTCTTTACCATTTTCCACAATGGTAAGATTTCCGACATCCACACGAAATCCCCGCATTCTAAGTTCATTATAAATTACATTTTCCATGGAATGTGTTACTTCCATTTGTCTGTAATTGATTCGTGAATTTCTAAGTCCCATATCCATAAAATAATACTTTACAGGTGTGCCGATGTAAGATTTCCCCTTAATATCGTATCTGCCCGCTTCCTCAATCAAAAAAGCATCTTCCAAGTATTCAATATATTTCGTTATCGTTGTTGCAGTAATCTTTGATTTACTTACACTCTTAAAAGTTTTTTGAAGTTTATTTGGATTAGTCAGAGCTCCGATTGCAGACGACAGTACATCCAGCAAGGCTTCCATCTCACCAATATTTCTGATTCGGTTTCGTTTTACAATATCACTAATATAAGTTTCCTTAAGCAGATTATCCAGGAGTACCATCTTCTGGTCTTCGGTTTCAGCCAATACCACAAGTGGAATGCCGCCATAGGTAATATACTCGTTCCAACCATCGTACCGGTTTCCATCGTATACAGTCATGAATTCCGAAAAACTCAGAGGATACATAGGAACCTCGTCCCCTCTGCCTCCAAATTCTGTTGCTATATCTCTTGATAGAAACTTTGCATTACTTCCAGTTACGAAAACATCGCAATTCTTTTTATCAGCCAGACCATTCAGAACGCTTACAAACTCGTCTAACAACTGCACCTCATCTAATAGAAAATAGTATGGTTCTCCATCTTTAAGCTGTTCCTTTGCCCATGGATAAAATACCTTAGGATCACGATATTCCATATTATCAAACAAATCAAATGCCATTTCAATAATGTGATTTTCATCCACACCACTCTCCAGCAGATACTTCTTAAACAAAGTGCGTAGTAAATATGATTTCCCGCATCTTCTAATTCCTGTTACAATTTTAATTAATCCATTACTTTTACGTTTTATCAGTTGTTCCAGATAGTAGTCTCTCTTAATTTCCTTCTCCATACCACTCGCTCCTATAAGATATTTCGGTTAGTTTTTCCCTGAATTTCTTATAGCATACTCCAAAATTCTCATCTTTTCAAGATTTCCAAAAGATATTTTGGTTAATTTTGACCAAAATATCTTCTACAGCACCCATGGGATTACCCAGATATCATAGTTCACCTTAGTATCCCTAAACTAATTTCATAGACTCCCCACTCTAAAAGCTGTTTCAATTAATTTAAAGACCATAATCGATTTTCGCATAGTGTACAACCTTAAATAGAAACATAAATAAATCTTTATTCATGTAACATTGCAATCAACTCCTCAAAATTGTTACACACATATTTTATTTCAGCATTTTTTTCGTGATGCCAAAATACAATCTTACAAGTATTTTCTCCAAATGAATAACAGAACAAGTTTCCAAAAGGGTCTTCTGCTATAGGCACAAGATTAGAATCTCTAAAATTTTCAGTATTACTAATTATGTCAAGAATAAAACTTGTATCCTCTTCCAGAAAACTTACCAAATTATTTAAAACTTCCTCTTGTCCCTCAATAGAGATTTTATTTGGTATTGGATATCCTCCATCATATTGTTTAATATTTTTAATAAAATCTTTGGGAAACTTAATTTTAAGTTCTGTTTCAATCATCTTAATAACATCGCTTGTAACAACTTTATTTTCGCAATTCCATTTCATATTAGCCTCCTATTTTCCAGGTCCCCATATGCTAAATCCGCCTATATGACCTGTTTGTCTATGCAGCATTCTGTCAACAAGCTGCATTATACCTTCTTCTTGATAATGAGGCCACGTATATAATTTTGGCACTCCTCCCCCTTTGGTATATCATAAAATTAGCACCTTTCTTTGTATGTTATTGATTAGAGGTAATCTTATTATGCCAAAGATTTGGCGCTATTTTGATTTCATACACCATTTTGTTTAAAAAATTTTCCTGATTTTTCAAGCGGTTACACCTGTCATGTTAATGGAAAAGTTGAGTTATAACTGAATAGGCTTGTATGCCAATGCTAAATCGACCACCTCTTCTGGAGTTTTTTCATCATAATAAATATAGTTTGTAACTTGCGGATCTATAACATTTTTCATTAATAAAAATGTCATCTCATCAATTTCCGCTTCACTACCCTCACAATTCATAATTTTTCTTACTAACTCAACTAATTCATCTCTAGTTAGCTTTTCTTGACTCATATTCTTCACTCTCCTCTAATAATTAAAATGATAGGATTTGTCTAATATTTCTTGATGCATTCTAGGTGTAACAATCACGAGATTATCCAAATCATAAACACCCCCTCCATCATAAATTGGTTTTTTATGATGTAATACATAACTCAATGCTCCATCATATTGTTGAGTATCCAATACTCTAGGTGCAAGTCCTTTTTGCATTCTACCTACATTACTAAACGAAAACTCTTTTGCATAAGAGGAATTTGCCACTTCTTTCCAGAATTCACCTCTGAAATCATCAAAACCATTAAAACTTCTTCCCTTGAGCTTACTTGCTACTTCTTGAGGAATTAGACCAATATTCCCTTGCTTTCCTCTCATCATACGAGACACATTACTATTTCCAGAACCAGTTACTACTCCAAGGGAGTTTCTTCCACTCTCCGCAAAAAACTGCAGATTCATCTTAAGCGGACCCGAATTCGTTGGTGTTATCGTTGAAGGATCTACCACTATATAGTCCAGATCCACCTTGCCGCCTGTCGGCAGCTCCGGTACTCCACTCTTCGGCTTCCCTGCTGGTTCAGGCAGCTCCACCGATGGACCTGCCTGACCGGAAAGGTCCTCCATGTCTATCTGGCTGTTCTTTGTACCTTGTGGAATATCCGGCAGGGAACCTGTGGATTTGCTGGCACTTGGCGTATCCAGGTCTGCTCCTGTGGATTTTCCGGCAGCCGGCATATTCAGGTCGGCTCCCTTGGACTTTCCAGCAGCCGGCATATCCAGGTCGGCATCCGCTGATTTGCCCTTGCTTCCCGGCAGGGTAAATTTTTTGAACTTCTCAGGAATCTTCGCTTTTTTTACCAGTACTGCGGCTGAGTCATCCACTTTGGAAATAGCAGCAGAACCCAGTTCCATGACACCACCGAACACACCGGAAACCGCAGCAGTTTCAAAAGCCTGTCCATAATCAACTTTTTTCAGTGACTTGTCCTCGACAAGTACCTGCTTTGCAACATCCGTGGCAAATCCTGACACGGATTCTGTTAAGAAAGCTTTTCTGACGACCTTGCCTCAAGTATCACTACCAAAAACCTTGCGAATATGATATAAAATTACAGTACCACAAAAACAGAACTATCCGAGACCGTAATATACAGCAGATTGTAATTTCTACCGCAAAGGATTTCTAAAACCTAAGCCTGAACTAAAAAACCAAAAATTTTCCTTCCGGATACTTCCCTTTCCATCCGCATGGCAGATGTCCTGCCATATATATTTTTAATATGCTTTCATAAAAATCACAGGAATAGTACTCTGAATAATATTCCAGCATAAACAAACTTACAATGTTCATCTTCATATCATCCAGAACATCCCCCGGCAGTCCAAGCCTAAGCAGCCTCTCGTTAATTCTGTCAGAAATTGCAGGCATATACTCTTTCTTTATCATCCGGACTGTTTCGTTCCAATACTTATTAAATTCATCCCTATAATTTTTAAAAAGATATGTCGTAAAATCTCCCTGTTTGTCCAGACACAAATTTTCCCATTTAAGAGAAACAATATATTTTCTGACATCTGCTGTCTTATCCAGATACGCTGCCCCAACTTCTAAACTATCCTTTTTTCCACAGTTCTGTAACCATGGGCAATTTAAAATTTTATCAATAAATTCTTTACTTATGTTCATTTTTTCTCCTGGTTTTTGGTTTCTTTTCTGGTGAAAGACCGTACTATCCCTGGGTGCGGGCCGCCAAATGAGTTCCGTACATGTTGTGGGCGGTTATGGTTCCGTCCGCATCCGTCTCCATTATCCCATGTTAAAATACTTACCTTTGGCTCGTATTATAACATGGGAACCTTCGTAAATATAGTGGGTTTCTGTAAAAAATCCATCCTCCCAGAGCAGCTTTCCGGTCCGGTAATCTTCTGTATTGTAGGTATACGCAACGTGAACATCTCCGCTCTCATAGGAAATTAACCGGTTATAATTATCGTATGCAAACAATTCTAATGCACTGCCGGTTGCTGTTTCCGTTTCTTTCTCCAGAAGAATTACCAGTGTACCTCCGGTTGCACTCTCTGTTTCCCCGGAACTTTCCTGTTACTCCGAATCCTTCTATTTACTCAAATGTACTTCCCCTTCGCTATACTTTTTTATACGGTCAGTATAGCAGAAGGAGGTCAGATATGGGATACCCCTTGTTTTGGAGCACTTACCGATATTCGAAAGAAGTAGACCAATATCAGCAGTCTGGAAAAGAATTTATAATTTATCAAAAAACGCATTGTCTCCACAGCACCAAGGTGCCATGAAAACAATGCGTTCTGCAGCATTAAACACTCAATATTCAGTTTTGATTTTGGATGCCCTTAAGTGCAGACATAATTAAATACAATTTTCACTGACAGCCTTATTCCATATTGACTCAAAGTATTCTTTATCAAGTTCCCAAGCTTCAAATTGTATATCTGCATTAATATCTTCCAATAATGGTATTTCTGTCTTTGACACAAATGTTCCATTTACACTTTTGTTTTCACAAGCATATCCTAATTTACCATTTTTGTAAACTTCAACTTTTCTAATTTCATTCCTCTTACTATCTAACTCGGAATATAAAAGAATTGGCTCATCTTGAAAATCATGTATCCATTGTACCTTTATATATGTCATTTTAATCACCCACCTTTCCATAAGAAACTATTCTATCCATTAAATCTAAAGATTCTTGATTTAAAATGACAAATACATTGTCTCTTCCATATACTACATCCAAATCTGTAACATCTATCTCTACATAATAAGCATATTTTGCTCCTTGAAATGGATTGTGGATAAAAATACTCGATAATTGGGCTGGTGATTTAGTACCAGGTACTATATCAGATAAATACTGCCCCTCCCCATAAAAGCAATCTTTAGGATTATTCGCTTTAAGTGAAGGATTTAATTTTTTAGCTATAAATGAGCAAATTTGAAAAAATGCACAAAACTATACTGCTAATTTCATGAATGATTCAAAATCGCTGCTTGCTTTTGCGCATTGGAACAGATACCGGTATTTTTTCAGTTGGATGATGTCACTAATCTGATGATATCCGTTTACGAAAGCGCAGAATTTTCCGGTTTCCGTGACACAGATATAGTGTGCCAGCAACATCAGCAACCAGTATCTTTGAATACCTTTCGAAGAACGTATCTGGTAATTATCCAGTGCCAGTTTATTCTTACACTGCCTGAAAAATATTTCAATTGACCACCGGCATACGTAATACGAAAGAATTTCATCGGTTGGCAAGGATACATCTGTGCTGAGAAAAGCCCTTAGTGCTTTTGGATTTCCAAATGCTTTTTCAGGATAGCTCAAAAGAACCACAGCATTTTCAATTCCGTTAAGTTTTCCCT
>JAGBBW010000141.1 GCA_017938285.1 Lachnospiraceae bacterium | reverse complement strand
TTCCTTTTACAAGGTGTCTACAATTAAGGATTCTTTCAGCCAATTTCAGACCTAGCAACCATATTTCATTTACCCTAGCGGTAATCAACATTTCAAGAAATCCCTTTCTCTTGTCGTGTCCACCTTATAGGGTACATTATAAAGACAGATCATCACAAGTTCCATTAAATCATACCTTTGATTTGCCCTGGAATCCATGCAGCCGTAAATATCTTCCCTTTTCATGCGATATCCGGTAATCGTATATTCTGAATTTACCGGGACATCCAGACAAATCCAGATACTATACACTTTCTGCAGGTTATTATATTCCGAAGCCGCTTCCTCATTGCGCACCTGCGTAGACAACATTCGTGCACAATAAAACACCCCTCTTGAAACCAGATCATAGCTTTCATAAAACTTATTCTGTGCTTCCACATTGATAATCATACCCAACGGGCCAAATTCCGGTACTGCTGCCTTAAAGCGGATATCATACGTTACTTTTTTTGATGCCAACTCGGCCGCTTCTGTAGAAATACCTTCCACCGGAACAATATAATGCCCGGAATGAACCGGACAAACTGCCACCTCCGGCTCTCCCTCAATACATGCTATGATTTCTTTAATAGAACTGTCCTTAAACTCCCGGACTGCATATTTTAATATCCAGGCCAGAATCTGTACATCACTAAGTACTTTTTTCACCTCTGTATCATACCGGGCTTTCAGACTGACTTCGTCCACTACTTTTGCAATATTGGTTTCCAACTGCATTCCCTTTCTCCTTTCATTATAACGTTCTTCTGCACACTGTGCAAGGCTTTTCTTTTCTGTTACTCATACTAGAGCGTGTTTAAAAATTCATTCCTGCAATCTGTACGCCCCACTTTGCGGTATATTTGGGACAAATTCGGTTGACGTAGCCCCACTACGCCGCCCTTATTTGCCCCAAATCTCCCACTAACTGGGACGCACATCTTACAGAAAGCAATTTTCAAACACGCTCTAACACGCTGGAATTTCTGGCAGACACTGCCAAGAAACAAAAAGGACTTTCGCGAAATCTTACTTTCAGAATACACGTATTTTTTCTTTTTTACAAGTAGAAAAAAACTAATATTTTTGTGCATATTGCACAAATGGTAACTAATTTCCCTTTTTTCAAAAAAAGAACCAGTAAAACTTTACCGGCTGTTCCATATCCCTTCACTGCCTGCATTTTTACTGGTTCTTTTATTCCTTTAAATTTATTTCATTACTTATACTGTACCGCTGCGGAAATACTCTCTGCCGTCTCCTGATTCACCAGTAACCGGACCAGTTCCAGCGAAAAGTCAATCGCCGTTCCCAGTCCCTTGGAGGTAATAAACTGTCCGTCTGTCACCACCGGCGCATTTGTCACCACGGCTTCCTTTAATTCCTCTTCAAAGCCCGGATAACAGACTGCCTTCTTTCCCTCCAGCATACCGTTCCATCCAAAAACAGAAGGTGCTGCACAGATTGCAGCCAGATACTTTCCTGCCTCTTTATAAGCAAATAATACCTTACGCAGCTCCTCATGGTTCTTTAAATGGGTTGTACCCGGCATACCACCCGGCAGCACAATCATGTCGCCGTCCGAGTAGTCCGACTCTCCGTACAGCTCATCCGTTTCAATACCAATCTTATGGGAGCTGACAATCTGCTTTCTTCCCATAATGGAAACCGTGACTACGTCCACCTTGGCGCGACGGAGCAGATCCACCACCGTTAATGCCTCTACTTCTTCTGTTCCATCTGCCATAAATACATAAACCTTACTCATACTACTCCTCCATTCCGAGAACGTTTTTTGTTCGAGGAATCGCGCAACAGAAATTCGCGAAGGCGATTTCTGTTGTCGCATCAGGGCTAATTTGTGACGTTCTCGGCACAAATAGCCAACGAAATTTTATTTCGTTTGTGAAACAATCAGCATATCAATGTGATTTTTCACACTCCTCCTAATCCAGTTCTTTTACTCCGGTATACAATTCATAATACCGTCCACCCATTGCCAGCAGCTCCTCATGGGTGCCCCGTTCCATAATCTCACCCTGCTCCAGTACCATAATTGCATTGGCATTTCGTACTGTAGACAGACGATGGGCAATGACAAAGGTCGTTCTGTTCTTCATCAGACGGTCCATACCGTGCTCAATGTGACGCTCCGTTCTTGTATCGACAGAGCTGGTCGCCTCATCCAGCACCAGAATCGGCGCCTTGGAAATCGCCGCTCTTGCAATATTCAGCAGCTGACGCTGTCCCTGGCTTAAGTTCGCACCGTCCCCCTCTAACATTGTGTCATATCCATTTTCCAGACGCATAATGAAGGAATGGGCACTGGCCACCTTCGCCGCTGCCTCCACCTCTTCATCCGTGGCATCCAGCCGGCCATAGCGGATATTTTCCCGCACGGTTCCAGTAAACAAATGCGTATCCTGCAATACCATCGCAATGTTCTTCCGCAGAAAATCCCGCTTATACTCCCGGATGTTGATACCATCCACTGTAATTTCGCCCTCCTGGATATCATAGAAACGGTTCAGCAGATTGGTAATGGTCGTCTTTCCCGCACCGGTAGAACCAACAAAGGCAATCTTCTGCCCTGGCTTTGCGTACAGGGAAATATTCTTCAAAATCGTTTTATCCGGGTTATAGCCAAAGGTCACGTCCTTCAGCACCACATTTCCGGTAATTGCCACCGGCTCCACAGCATTTAAAGCATCCGGTTCCTCCGGCTCCTGATCCATCATGCCAAAGACACGCTCCGCTCCGGCAAGGGCAGAAAATACGGTATGCATCTGCATGGAAACCTCATTGATTGGTCTGGAGAACTGCTTGGAATAATTTACAAAAATCGTCAGACCACCAATATCAAATTTTCCAAGAGCACACAGAATACCACCTATCAGTGCTGTAATGGAATAGCTCACCTGGCTTAAATTACCCATGACAGGCCCCATCAGACCGCCCACAAAGGCAGCGCGAATCTGCTTATTCTTCAAATCCTCATTTAATTTATTAAATTCTTCTACTGTGGTTTCCTCATGGCAGAATACCTTGATAACCTTCTGTCCGGTCACCGCCTCTTCCACATAACCGTTCACTGCACCGATGGCCGCCTGCTGCTCGGAATAAAAACTGCGGCTGTGCTTTGCAATCATCGCACCTGCCGTACTCAGCAGCGGCACCACAATAATCGTTACCAGAGCCAGAATCCAGTTCGTGTAAAACATCAGGCATAATGTTCCTGCCAGGGTAATCACCGCAGAAATAATCTGCGGAATGGTGTTATTCAACATTTCACCTACAGCATCCAGGTCGTTGGTGTAACGGCTCATTAAATCACCGTGGTTGTTCGTATCAAAGTAACGAATTGGCAGCTTCTGCATTTTTCCAAACAAATCATTTCTCATGTTCCGGATGGCACGCTGGGAAATTGTCACCATAATTCTGGACTGCAGATAGGAGCAGACCACGCTGAACATATAAACACAGACCATGAGAAGCAGTCCCTGCAGCAGGGAGGAAATTCCCTGTTCAAAAATCTCATCCGCCAGTGCCGGAGTTGCTGCAGACAAATATTCTGCCGCATTCGTACCAAGGTCATTGATAATCGGCCGCAGTAAATAAGAGCCTGCCAGACTGCACGCTGTATTCACAAGAACACAAATCAGTACAATGACCAGCATTGGCACATCGTTCCGGATGTAGCTGAAAATTCTTCCAACCGCTTCCTTTGTATTCTTTGGCTTGCCACCCGGACCTCTCATTCCTCTTCCGCCTGGTCCCATGGCTGGTTTTCCAGCCGAAGGTGCCGCATTGTTTTTTGTTCTTTCTTCTGCCATTATGCGCTCGCCTCCTTTTCTTCCTGGGAAATACAAATCTCACGGTACGCCTCGCAGGTCTTATACAGTTCTTCGTGGGTACCTTCACCCACAATCTGTCCCTCGTCAATAACAAGGATACGATTGGCATCCTTTACTGAGGAAATTCTCTGGGCAATAATAATCTTCGTAGTGTCCTTTAATTCACCTTCAAAAGCCTCCCGGATTCTGCGCTCTGTTGCCGTATCCACCGCACTGGTACTGTCATCCAGAATCAGAATCTTCGGTTTCTTAAGCAACGCTCTTGCAATACAGAGACGCTGTTTCTGACCACCGGACACGTTGACACCTCCCTGTCCCAGCTCTGTCTCGTAGCCCTTGGTAAAGGAGGACACGAAATTGTGGGCCTGGGCGCTTTCTGCCGCTGCCTGAACCGCTTCCAGTGTGGCGTCTTCATCTCCCCACTTCAAATTATCCATAATCGTTCCAGAGAACAGGACATTTTTCTGGAGCACCATACCCACGCCTTCACGCAAATGCTTCAGGGAATAATCCTTTACATTGATGCCATCCACTAAAACCTCTCCGGCATCACAGTCATACAGTCTTGGAATCAGCTGCACCATACTGGTCTTTCCAGAACCGGTACCGCCAATAATACCTACAATTTCTCCCGGATTTGCGGTGAAACTGATATGGTCTAACACATAATTTTCTTTGTCCTTATAGTACTTAAAGCAGACATTTTTAAACTCAACTTTCCCCTTTGTTACAACCGCATCCTTCTTCGTGGCAGTCTCATCCGACAAATCCACCTTTGTATTCAGAATCTCACTGATACGCTTTGCAGACGCAATGGCACGGGAGCTGTTTAAAATGACCATGGCAGTCATCATTAAAGATATAAGTATCTGTACAATGTATGTTGTAAACGCAGTCAGGTCACCCACTGCCATATCGCCTACCAGAATCTGACGTCCGGCAAACCATACGACTGCCAGTGTGGTTGCATTCATGGCAAGGGTCATAATCGGCATGGTCATAATCACGACCTTAAATGCCGCAATACTGCCCGCCCGCAGGTCTTCATTCGCCTCAGCGAATTTTTCCATTTCTTCCTTTTCCCGTACAAAAGACTTTACGACACGAATGTTCGTCAGATTCTCCTGAACACTGGTATTTAAACGGTCTAATTTCTTCTGCATGGCATTGAACCTCGGAAATGCCACTCTCATGACAAGAACCAGAGCAATAACAAGAATCGGAATCACTACACCAATAACAGTTGCCAGACTTGGATTCATGGCAACCGCCATAATCAGTGCACCAATTAACATGCCTGGTGCACGAAAGGCCATTTTCAGCCCCATATTAATAATATTCTGCAGCTGGGTAATATCGTTGGTCAGGCGGGTTACCAGAGAACCGGTACTGAACTTGTCAATATTGGCAAAAGAAAACTCCTGCACCTTGGCAAAAGCGTCCTTTCTTAATGCCGCCGCAAAACTTACACTTGCCCTGGCACTGAAAAACCCACCGCCAACACCGCCAAGCATCATAATAAGCGCCATACCAGCCATTCCCAGTCCCATCCGCACAATATAACCCGTATCCCCGGCCGGAATACCAATATTGATGATGTTCGCCAGAAGCTTTGGCATAACCACTTCACCCACAACCTCTACCAGCATAAGTACCGGTGCCAGCAGAAAGTACAGGGCATATGGCTTTACATACTTCATATACTGTTTCACGTTTCATCCTCCTTCTTTCATTTCACATATCAGCTCTTTTTTTCACAAAACCATTTTTTTACTCCTGTTCGTCCAGCCCGCGCAGATTGTTTAATATCTGCTCCATATACCCATGAAGCTGTTCCTGTTGTTCCTCCGTAATGCTTTCGAACATCTGTCTGTCCACCTCTTCGAACAGACACCTGGACTTAACCACTACTTCCTCACCTTTCTGTGTCAGCACAATCCGGTTGGAACGACAGTCCTCCGGACTGCTTTGTTTTTCAATATAGCCTCCCTTTTCCAGCTTTTTCAGACTCACTGCCACAGTCGAAGCTGATACCTCCATCGCTTCTGCAATACTGTTCTGGCTGCAGGCACCATGTCTGGACAGATACATCAAAAAATGATGCTGGCTTGGATGAATCCCCAGGGAGCAGATTCTTTTTTCTACTAATTTCCTATGTTCCCTCGCAATCCTGCAGATTTCCCACACGATATGCTTTTTATCCATGTCTGCCTCCTTTTCCTTAACTAGCTAACCATTAACACGCTAACTATTATATGGCAAAAAAAAGAAAAAGCAAGAGGTGCTTCTTCTTTTTCATAAATTTTTTATCTTTTTATTTCTGCTCCATCAGCAGCCGGTCCAGCACAGATTTATACACCAGCACCATGTGGGCATCTATATAACAGAATTTGTTTACTACAAACTCATACGTTTTTACTAAAAACAATCCGCTGATCAGGAACATGGACGGAACCGCATACATCTGCGCCACAAAACTGGCAATTATAACAAATGCAGCCAGATACGCCACAAACGTCATCAGATAATTTTTGCTGATATAAAACGCATCCAGCAGGGAGGCATTCAGCCGTTCCTGCATTTCCAACAGTCTGGCCGCTTCCTTCTCACGAAGCATTGCATATAAATCATTATAAATCTCTGTATTATCCTGTTTTGCCTCTCTGATATTTCTTTTTATATACTGGGCATACTGTTCATATTTCTGATGCCCGAACTCTTTCCTCAACGTCTTTTTCAGCACATTAAACAAATCTTCTTCCGTCCTTTCCTTTTTGTACTTAATTGTTTACAAAACGTTCACAACTTATCCATACTATCCTCAAATTTGAACGATATAATAAAGCCATAAGATAAAACAACAACTTAACAAGCTTACAAGATAATTTTTTCATAAAGCAAAGCCCGGCAGTTACCCTCCCCCTCTACCGGGCTTCTCCTCTGCCCATTTTTAGGGAACGCAGTAAACATTCACTCTGCGTTCCCTATTTTATAACACTCCCTTCGATTTTTCAACCTTGCATTTTCATTCTGCATTTGTAACTATTCCGCCTTGCTTCATAGTTACGATTCGCAGCCCATTAAAAATCAACTTCGTCGATGGGGCTGCTCACACTTCCCTTCCTGCATTTTTCTTTAAGAAGAATCCAGCCAGCATGTTCTCCAGTTTATCCACTTCCACAGGTTTTGGCAGATAATCCGAAAAACCTTCTTTCAGGTACTCTTCCTTCATTCCCGCCATAACATTCGCCGTCAAAACAACTACAGGCGTTTTCTGATTCCGGTTATCCTGATCCTCCCGGATCATATGAAGTGTCTGAACTCCATCCGGCTCCGGCATCATATGATCCATCAAAATCAAATCATACTTCTTTTCCTTTGTCATTTTCAGACATTCCATGCCTCCTGAAGCCGTATCCAGTTGTGCCTGGGTCTGCTGCAGCAGCTCTTTTATCACAAATAAATTCATTTTTGTATCATCTACTACCAGAATTTTCGCTTCCGGTATTTTTAACGGTTCTCCCGGTGAATACTGTCCTGCACTTCCCTGATGCTTCCGTTCTATATTTCCCATAAGTGCGGCATCAACCACCAGCTGTGGTATACGGACCGTAAAACAGCTTCCTTTTCCATACTCACTGCTCACCTCTATCGTACCATTCATAATATCGGTCAACTGCTTTGCAATGTTTAAACCTAATCCGGTTCCTTCAATGTAGCGGTTCTTCGACAACTCTAAACGCTGAAAGCTTGTGAAAAGCTTCTCCATATCTTCTCTTTTTATTCCAATTCCAGTGTCTATAACAGAAAATTCCAGTACAAATCCCGTTTCCTTCCAGAAACCTTTCGCAGAAAATGTAACACTTCCCTTTTCCGTATATTTTATGGCATTGGACAACAGATTATTTAATATCTGTTTAATACGGATTTCATCTCCCCGTAATACCGCAGGCATTGTTTCATCAATATCCAGTTTTAACTCCAGTTCTTTTTTCCGGGCACGAATCTGGTTTCCAAAAACAACATCTTTCAGCAGCGTCGCCAGATCATAATCATTCTCCACAACCTCCAGCTTTCCTGCTTCGATTTTTGAAAAATCCAGCACATCATTCACAAGCCCCAGCAGCATTTGACTGGATCTTTTGATGTTATATGCATATTCTGTAATGACCTCATCCTTACTTTCCCGCAGAATCATCTCATTCATACCAATAACCGCATTGATTGGTGTACGGATTTCATGGGACATATTTGCCAGAAACCTTGCCTTGGATTCACTGGCTGCCACGGCAACCTGCTTTTCCTTCTCTATATTAAACAGATCCCGCACGGTCTTCATTGCCGCAGCAACCAGCAATGCAACAAATCCTACGCACAGAAAAATTCCGTTTAATCTGGCAGCCACAATATAAACCATTCCAATTTCAAAAATTCCCATCAGCATCAGTATTGCAAAACCAATGGCAACTTCACGGTATTCCCTTATTTGTCCCCTTACGAGATCCAGTACAATGGAAACCGTCATCGTCACTATCAGCAGAATGATAATAATATGGGAAGACGTCATGGTTTCAAAAAAATCCAGCACATCAAACATCTGCAGTCCTGTAACCACTGCAAAATTGAGCGCCGTAGCACCTCCAAAAGCCATATATATCTTCTGATAGCGGAAATTCTGAATACTATTAATATAAGACAGAACCGGGTACGGCAATATTGCAATCATCAGAAAGCCCATCATCATTGCCACTGTACTGTTCGGAAAGAAAAACTGCCGGAGCTTTGACTCCACCAAAAGCCAGGTGGCTGCAATCAGTATCGCACCACCCAGATAAACCAGGTCCGCCTTTTTCTTATAAAAAATCCGAATAAATGCACAGCCGCCCAACACAGACACCGCCACCAAAAACATCAGCGCGGCCACAATGGCAGAAGGGGCATACATCCCATAGAAATACCTCTGGATGTCAAAACGTTCTCCCGTATAAATCTCACTCACATATCCGGCATAATTCGAATCACTCATAAGCTCTATGCACAGTTCTTTTCCCGCATCTTCCTCATACACCTCAAAGAAAACATAAGTCATAGTGCTTGTCTTTCCTGCCAGCTGTGTATCCAGTGTAGAATATTCCTTCCGCAGCTCATCCCCTACATAAATATTCAGCTCCTGCTGCATGCTGCGGATACAAAAAGATATCGTTTCCTGATCCATGGGCAGTTCCGTAATAATTCTTATCCACTCTCCCCGTTCCGCCTCACATTCCCCAGGCACCTCCACCGGTTTCCGGCTTCCGTCATGTAACTCCTGCACCCATTCTCCCTCATATATATGAAAGGTACTGTTCTCCAAAGCATTTTCCGAAGGAAGCAGAATCTCGCCCAAAATAAAGAACAGGAAGGAACATACCAGCATCCCCCCCAGTATGCATTGTATTAGTTTCATCACAATACTATTTTGTTTTTTCATACGTATCCCCTTTCCCATCTATTCATCAGCACATCTTATATTTAATTGTACTATATTGGCATACGATAGTCAAACAGAAAAGTCCTGATACAGTGCTTGACAAGTTCCCATCCTGCGTGCTACAATGCAATATCATACAGAGTAACTGCCACCGGGTAGAATAATGCGTACGCATTCGTCATACATCATTAGGTCTTGGAAGATGTATTGCGAATGCTTATTTTTTTGCTGCCGGAATCTGAATGCAGGAACATTACAGAAAGGACTTTACATGAAACAATACCTCGCATCCTTTAAAACATTAACAAAATTTGAATGGGGCTTATGGCTGGCTTCCCTGACCGTGGTTCTGCTCTCCTATCTTCTTTCCGGGAGTGGTGATCTCTTAAACCTGACTTCTTCCCTGATAGGGGTAACTGCCCTGATTTTTGTGGCAAAAGGTCACGTCTTAGGACAGATTCTCACCGTTTTGTTTTCCATCTTTTATGGTGTCATTTCTTTTTTCTTTACCTACTATGGGGAAATGATTACCTATCTGTTTATGACAGCACCCATGGCCATTGTGGCTGCCGTGGAATGGCTCAAACATCCTTACAAAGATTCCCAGGAAGTGAAAGTACACCATGTTACAAAGCGCCAGCTGCTCTCTATGTCCATTTCCGCAGTTCTGGTTACCATCCTGTTTTACTTTATTTTGAAAGCCCTTGATACCGCAAACCTCACATTCAGCACCATTTCCATCACCACCAGTTTTGTCGCTTCGTACCTGACCTTTCTGCGAAGCCCCTACTATGCCATCGGCTATTCCGCCAACGATATGGTTCTGATTGTGCTCTGGATTCTGGCTTCCATGGAAAATCTCTCCTACCTTCCGATGGTTGCCTGCTTTGTCATGTTTTTATGCAATGATTTGTATGGATTTTATAACTGGCGCCGGATGCAGAAAAGGCAGGTATAACCCTGCCCTGTTCTCTCCATGCAAACCCTCGTTCTTCTGTCAGACGGGAATCTCCCCGCTATGTACCTACAGTACAAACCCGAACAGCCAGCCAAATAATACGATTTCCGCCATCAGTATCACCGGAAAACCGTACTTGAAATACCAGTGCTGGGTCTTGTGACGGAACCAGTACATACCGCAGGTAGTTCCCAGCGCACCTCCCAGCAGTGCCACCGCAAACAACGTTTTTTCCTTGATGCGCCAGGCACCTTTCTTTGCTCGGCGCTTGTCTGACCACATGACAAATACACCTGCCAGATTAATCACTGCTAAATAAATTCCTAAAATGTACGTCATTGTTTTTCTCCTTCATAAACAAATCCATTCTTTAAGGCAATATGTTTACTTACCATCTGTTCCATGGTAAAAGTAGGTTTCACATATTCCATCACTTTTTTATTCCTGCAAAATTTATACCCCTGACAATACGGTCAACACCAGAAGCACTGCTGTATTTACCGCCGGCACTGTAGCCGTATCATTTCCGTTTTTGGTTATTAACTCTGTGTAAGTTCCAAACACCGCTGCCGGCAGTACCATCAGCAGACACTGATACCACGGCAGTGCCGTCATCAGCAGCATGCAGATAACTCCAACCACTGCCGAAACTAACAGCATCCCGCAGGAACCTTCCCATGTCTTCTTTTCATCCGCCCACTTAAGTTTTACATGATGCTTTCCATACCGCTTTCCAACCAGCGCTGCCGCACCATCTCCGCAGCCCCACATAAAAATCGCCGTAACTGCCACAAACGGCAGGTCAAAGATTCCCCAGGCAATGGCAACCAGTACTGCATCGGTCAGAAAAAGAATCAGCAGACTTTTCTTTACTTCGCCGGTTCTTCTCTGCACAAATAAATTGCCATACCCCCTCCAACGCTCTGCCAGATGCAGCAGCGGATACACAATCACAGCAAACAGTACCAGCGTCAGACAGGCCGCCTGCCAGCGTTGTGCATGATAAACAATAACTGCCGTAGAAGAAAATGCCGCAATATGCAGCAGTTTGCGGAATACTTCCCGCTCTATTTTTAATACCACATGCAGTAATATCAGAAACAACGCTGCCGGAATGATAAACAGCAGATACTTTCCAAAACAGACCAGCACCTCAGAAAGAATACTCCATGTACAAATAGTTTCCCAGTAGTGCAGCACAATCATTGTGCCGCCGAGCAGCGTCAGCACTACCCCTGTCACCAAACCAACCGTGCGGTTATCCACCTGATTGGCAAACCGTGCAGATACCAGGGAAAACACCGTAGCCACCACCATACAAAGCAGCAGTATATTCCACCGTTCCAGTACAATGGCAGGATGAATCAGAATGTGACTTGCAGAAGCAATCAGTGCGGTAAAGGTCATAATAAACGTACTGGTTCCTACTGCCGGCTTCAGACCCATGCCAAGAAACGCCGTAAACACCACTAACATCATCATCCCACCGCCGGAACCAACAAAGCCTGTCCCAAAACCAATCGTCAGACCAAAGAACAGCGACACTGCCACACCTTTTGCATTAAGCTTTGCACCTTTGGAAACCGTTTCTTTCCGCTCAGTACTTGGTTTCAGCAAAAAGCGGATACCGATACAAAAGGTGAGAAACAGGGTAAAACCGCCCAGGACCACATTTCCCGCTTTCCACGCTGCAAAACTTCCTACCGTACACATGGAAAGAATGCAGACCAGCATAATCCAGCCACGCTTTAAATCAATATTTTTATGTCTGATATAGGTTGCCGTTGTCACTGCCGAACCAAGAATATCCGAAGCCAGAGCAATCGCAGTCGCCTGATACGCTCCGGTTTCCCCGGCAAATGACGGACACAGCACAATCAGGACCGGAACCATTACCGTTGCCGCAGATAATCCGGCAAGTCCGGTTCCAATTCCTGCCAGTGCAGCAGCAATAAAACACCAGAAATATTCCAGCATATAACCGCCTCCCTTATATAACTTTCATTTTCTTTAAAATTCCTTCAATTCTATAAACTCCACTCCATCCTCCACTGCCACGCCACCGTACAGACAGTCTGTATACTGCCCGGTCTGTACATAATGCCGAAGCATATACTTTGCTGAATGGGGCATTTCAAGTGTTTCCAGCTCTTCTTCCTCAAACCAGAACAACTGACCCTCGTTACTGACTATATCTTTTGTTTTTACATGCTCCTCCAGTTCTGCGAAGAAATAATAATTCTGCCGTACCTCGCCATTCTTTAAACGAAGGGTTATATAGCGAAGCTTCAATCCCCTTATCTCCTGCTCCGTCAGTCCGGTTTCTTCTTGCAGTTCCCGAAGAACGCAGGCTTTCGCATCATTTAGTTCCTCCGGCTCAAAATGCCCTCCGGCGGTTCCGGTATACGAATCCGCAATCACTCTGGACCCTGTCCGGTACAGCAGGAGAAAACGATTTTTCTGCCGAAGATATATAGACGCCATATTCCTTAATTTACCATCCATTCACATTTCCTCTCACTCCTGTTTGCCTCCGGTCTGCTCTTCCAGATACTTCAAAAACTCCGGTGTTTTCGACCAGTACTTCACACCCCAGTTTTCAAAATTCCACTCATCCATGTAATTGTTGCACTCAAAATCAATATAATACAATTCTCCAGCCTGTACTACAAAATTCGTTGGAAAATAATCAATATTTATGCCGGCAGCATACAGAAATTCACACATCTGCTTCATCTGCCCCACATATTCTTCCCGCATTTTATCCTGACAAACCAGTTCAAAAATAGTATCCCCATCTATGTATTCCTTTAAAATCCTCTCCTGCTCCATATCAAAGTCAAGCAGCTTCGGCAGACGAAGCCTCACTTCCTTTAACCGCCTGTAATCTCTCAGTTCCGCTTCCATTTTGTTACCAAACTGATAATAATCACAAGGCTCATGATGAATCTGCTTTAGCACATACAAACTGTTTCCATCCGTGACAAGATAAGAGTATCCTCCCTTTCCCTTGCCTAACAGTTTTAAAACCATATAACTTTTGTCATTGACACTTATTTTTTCTTCCATTCTGATCCTCTATTCCCTCATCCAAATTTCCGACTGGAAATACTGCTCCTGAAACTTCACCTGCTCCTCAATTTCCTCTTTGGTAATCCTATACCCTTCCGGCACAACGACCCATTTATCCTCCACATCATCCCTTCGGTGAATCACCGCAGCCACCACCCCGGTAAATTCTGAAAGCGGCTTGTCCACTCCCAGTACATAAGCGTCCTGCTCCTCACCGTCCGGTGCCATGATTCCTTCGATAAAACCATAATTCACAGGATAATACATCTCTTTGTGCTTTGGATGATAACTGCCCATCGGACGGTCCATTGTTACAGTTACTTTTTTTCCAATCATTACGCTCTCCTTCTTTTTTCAACAGACCCAGTCTCCATTCATAAAACCCGCCGGCAAGCTGTCAGCCGTTGCTTTGCAGTTCTACATTTTCTTCAATCACACTCTTTACCAGCTGCCAGGCAATACTGCCCTCCCGCATCCGTCCGGGAGCCTCCTCAAACTTCACCCATTCCACGGCATCCACCTCACCGGATAGTTTAAATTCCCCCTTCTTCACTACTGCTTTAAAACCCAGCATCAACATTTCCTTCTTCGTATAAGGGTAACTCTTTACAAATTTCAGTTTTTCCACCGTCAGTCCGATTTCCTCTTTTACCTCACGGCAGGCGGTTTCCTCCGCAGACTCTCCCATCTTCATATAACCCGCAATACAGACATAATTTGTTGTGGATATATAATTCTGGCGAATCAGCGCTATTTCCTTCTCTTCATTTACCACTGCACAGATGATGCAGGTAGAAAACATATCCCATAACGGAATTTCACACTGGGGACAATATGGCATAAGCCCCTCGTCACCAATTTCCTTCTGAACTGCTTTTGTTCCGCAGTGCGGACAATATGTAAAATGCATAGTTATCTCCTTACTATAACCTTCAAAATTTCCACTTCAGCCTTCCAGCTTTTTCGCAAAACAAATCACCCTGTTTACTTCCTCAAATCCCAGACTTAAATGAAACTTAAGGCTCTCCGTATTCTCCAGCTCACAGTCACTGGCAAACTCCGTACAGTCCTGCTCCTCTGCCCATTTTTCACAGGCCATAAGCAGCTTTTTCGCATACCCCTGCTTCCGGAAACCTTCCGCAATAAAAATACCTTCCAGATAGCCCACCGGACTTGTCTCCGTCCCTTCTACATAATCGTGGCGTAGCTGGCACTGGGCAAAACCAATACTCTCTCCGTCCACTTCTGCAAGAAACACTACCCCCTCCGGACTCTTTATGATACCAGCAAGCTCTTCTGCCAGCCCGTCCTCTGTATTGTTCTCCCACATCTGAATTGCCAGCCGGGCAGCGGTAAGAGCGTCCTTTTCTTCTGCTTTATAAATTCGCAATGTCCTCTGCATCAAGTACCCTGTATCCTTTCTCCAGTAGCGCTCTGGCAAGCATTCCCTGCCCGTCCACCAGTGTTCCGGTAAAACTTCCGTCATAAATCTGCTTCACACCGCAGGATGGGCTGCGGGGCTGCAAAATCACCAGGTCAATTTCCTCTCCTGCCAGCTTTTCCATCGTCCGCTCCACACCTCTGCGAAACTCTTCGTCCACATTCACCCCATCCCGGTTGACCGCTACACCATTCACCAGTTCCACCGGGGTCCGGGGGATGGACAGACCTCCTGCCACCTCCGGGCAGATGGGGATTACTTCCTTGTTCTTTAAAAATTCCAGTACCGCTTCATTTTTATTATTACCACCGCTGTATTTGCAGTTTTCCCCTAACAGGCAGGCACTGACTGCGATTTTTCTTTTTTGCTCCATTTCCAAAACACTTTCCTATTTGATTCCTGCTATCTCCGTACATCTTCCACCGGAAGCCGAAACACCCGGACTGCATTCCGCCACATCAAATCCTCATACGCTTCCCGGTCAATCTTATCCGGCAGCACATGAAAATAGTCCTGATACAAGGAACGTTCTCCCTTGGGATTACAGAAATAAGTATCCACTCCATCAATCGGTGTATCACTGCCAAACAACATCTTTCTGCTGCCATAGCGTCTGATAGCCTCGATGGTTGTTTCCATAGGCACCCACGCCGTATCCCCATACAGATTGTCCGCCTTTCCAAGCAGTTCCAGTGCATCCTGATTGTCAGAACCAAGCCCCATGTGCACCATCACAAAAGGAATTTCCGGATAACGCAGTGCCGCCTGATATACATACACCGGAGAATCCTCTTCTCCTGTACCCGTGTGGGAAACTACCGGCAGCCCATACTTCTTCGCCAGCTCCAGATACGGCAGTGTCCTCTCATCTACCGGAGAAATCTTCGAATGAAACGGATGCAGTTTCAGCGCATAAATAATATCACGGTTTTCTGCGATTAACTGCTCCAGTTCCTCTGTCACCGTTTCTGTCAGTGGCTTTACCCACACGCCAACCCCGATTTTTCCCGGATGCTTTCTGGCAAAGGCAATCACCCTCCGCAGGGCATCCTCCTGGGACACCTGAAACTCCGCTGGAATCAATTTTTGCTCATGGTCCACTTCCACGGCATCACCATTGGAAACCAGCATGAAATCTATTCCGTATTTTTCCATGGAAGCCAGCACCATTTCCTCGGTCATGGCAAATCCTGCTTTTTCACCACCAATGTGTACGTGTGTGTCAATCCGCATTCTACTGTAATTTTCCACGCAAATACCTCCAAGCTTTATACTTTCCTATATATTTTTTTTACAACTGTCCTTTTTCTCACTCACCCATTTCCACAGGAAACATCTCCTGTACCCATTTTTCTATCATCTCCCCGCTCCATTCATACGCCCACCGGTTGTCATACTGCCGGTAATCACATTCAAGCCGCATAATTTGAAATAAAAATAAGTCATACCACATAGCCCGCCGCTTTTCCGCTTCCGTCAGTCCTTCTTTTCCATAACCCTTAAAAAAATGTTCATTGAACTCATAGGTACGGAATCCAACCTCCATCAGTTCATCCGCCCACAGTGTCCGTTCAAAATCAATGATTCCTGTCACCTTTCCTGCCTGCACAAATACATTTCCTGCCCAGATATCCCAGTGTACCAGCCGTGGTGTGGTTACTTCCAAAAAGTATGCCTTGTCCTTTTTAAGAAACGCAAGCATTTGTTCTTTTGGTACAGGCACCGCAATCTGCTTCCTTGCTGCATCATCGAAGGCGTCCGCCAGCAATCCCTGAAATACGGTATACCAGTCTGTTCCCTGGCGTTCCGGTTGTCCGTAATAACCAAATTTCTCTCCGGTTATCTGGTTCAGTTCTTTTGTATACTGTCCCACCTGCCAGAAAATATTATCCTTTTCCTCCTGTGACAATTCCTCCATACAGGAGGAAAAACTGCGTCCCGACAAAAATTTCATAAAAAAGTAAGCACGGTCACACACCGTCCTGCTGTCATCATAAAACAAAATCTCCGGCACAGGTACTTTTGTATCCCGCTTTACCATACGCATGGCATCTACTTCTGTCCACATAATATTCTTTTCATACGTCAGGATATCCACATCCGGCGACGGGGCAATTTTCACAATCACAGTTCTCTGCTCCAGTTCAATACGATATGCCACATTAAAAAATCCTTCCGTCAATTCCACAACTTCCTTCGGTTCACAGCCAAAGGCTTTCTTTACCATGGCACAAATTGTTTCCATGGACACAATACTTTTTGTTATACTTACTGGCATTTTAAATATTCCTTCCCTGGTAATTACGCTAATGTTTCATAGTTAAGTTTTTATAACATTTTCTGTAAATCAAACAGACTTAACTGCCCTTCTTTCAGTGACTTCACTTTCCGCTCTGTTATTTTATCATTTTCATCCAGCACACCACACAATAGCGGTGACTCTGGATGGTACTTACTGCAATTTTTTTCAACACTTTCTTCACTATAATTTGCATAACAATACTTACATCCATTTTTACATGTATTGTATGTGCCAATCTCTACACTTTCCATGCACCCACACGCCTGCCGCTGATTTTTATCTTTTTCTACTTTCAGCCTGCAGCCAATAATATCTTCGATAAGCGTTTTATCAATACAACAGTTGTGCTCAATATTACACTCTTCCAGATCAATACTTTCTGCACAGCTTCCTACTGTCATTCCGTTTCTTTTTGCAATTCCAGCTATTTCTCTGGCAAATACCAGTAGCTCGTTTTTATCCATCTCATACGAATCCAGCAGTTCCATATTCTTCTTATTCTTTGCATACACATCCACAAAACTTACCACGCACTTTGCAGTGTATCCTTTCAAAGCTGCTGCAATCTGCTCAAATGCTTTTAAATGATATTCCGGGGTATATTTCTTTGTAAAAATAACAGGATCATATCTCCATATTATCTTTTTCATCCCTATCTTTTTTGATAACTCCTGAAATACCGGAATCATTTTTTCCTTTTTATGTGGAACATTGCTCTCCATATCTTTTCCGTATCCAGTTAATGTGAACTGAAAATAGTAATGATAGGCAGATAATTCGTCCAGTCTACCAAGCATAGGTTCTGGATTCTTTGTCCAAAATACAATACAATCCACAACTTCAGGTGTTATATCAATCTTACTTACCTGATGTGCGTTCATTGGATTCCTGACATATACAAATCCTTCTTTTATTCTATTGAAAAACCATTCCGAATAATAGTTAGGAATGTCCGTTCTGCGGCTTACACTCAGTATCATTATTTTCCTTCTTTACTGTCTTTTCTATTTTATAAAATTTCTGTTTATGGTTTCTCCTTTTTCCACAGCCATACTTCATACAGCCCAAGTAATCCACACCCTGCGCCATAACAGGCAATATCCTTCCAGTCAAACGTAGACCCAATCAGAATGCTAAAAAACCGGCTGTCCTCCAGACCCAGCAGCCCCACAATGTTCAACGCCTGCAGCCCTTCCACACAGACAGCAAACAAAAATACATATAGAGGAAGCAGCCTTGGCTTCTCTGGAAGCAGAATCCGCAACGCTGTATAAATCAGGACAACCACCAGCATATCACCCACATACGGCCGGATAAACCTGTCCCTCACAAAAAGTGCAATCAACACTTCAATTACGAAAATCAGAACAGCAGCCAGACAATACCCCAGCCGCTTCTTCTTTCGAATCATATCTTCCTGCATAAATCAGGGCTCCTTTCTGAGGCTCTGCATCCAATATTTAAAAGGCTTACTGTATTCTTCCAATCCCTCACAATAATTTGCTCCTCACCTTTCATTGATATCAGCACTATCCTTCATCAAACAACCAGTATCCCTGCTGATTCAGACTTGTATTGATATCCTCCCACCACATTCTAAATTCACACGCAGCACTTGTATCTATTTCATCCGGGAATTTCTTCTTAAAAATGATTTCATCCTTGCCTGAATATAGTCTAATATACGCTTCTGCAAAACTAAAATATTTATCCCCCGCATATTTATTCTTAGTCCGCTTCATTAGCAATGCATCCATAATCGAGCTTTTATGATGCTTATCCCACCAAATCCCAGCACTCTTTTTAATGTCTATTACTTCATTCTTACTATCATATTCGTAAAGAACCTTACCATCCCGAACACCTCGTAAACAACTCATGTTAAATTGTCTTATCATAATCCACCCACTTTAAACACTTTTATTTAGCAAACTCCATATATCCCTTGTTTTTCCATAATGACTTCTCTTCGTATCTGGTTTATATCAATCATTCCAGCTCAATATCAATTTCATACTTATCTTCAATAAGAATATAATTTACTTTATGTTTCACAACAAGTTCCCACACCTGCCTGTTATCTTCCAGCACAGATTCCAGTGTACAGTCCGCATCATCCATACGATCTTCGATTACACTCGCATATCCTTTTATATCAGCAAAATGATTTCGTATATAATTCTCGCTCATTACCAGACAATAATACCGTATTTCCTCCAGATAGTCCTTTTCAAAATCCTCTGCCCAGTCAAAAGGAATATAACACCCTTCCACAATCAGATTCTGCTCATTTTCTATTGCAGTCTTGATTACTTCACGGACAACAGGCCATAAGTATGCCGTTAGTTCCACATCGTCACTGACCGGAGTAAGTTCTGTGTTTCCGCTCCGGATTAACCCCATTTTTAAATGATCTATGGAAAGATATGGGTATTTGTATTTTTCAAGTAACTTCTGCGCCAGTGCCGTTTTCCCTGTATGTGACGCTCCTGCTATCAAAACAATCATTATCGTCCTCCCTGAATTAGTTCTCTGCTATTTCAATACAACCTTCCATTCGCCATTCTCAATCACATATTGGAACTCCGTCAGCGAATCATCCTCCATGACCCGAAACAGCTCCGGTAAATCCTCCACAATATTCACCTGCTCCAGCTCACTCCGGGAAATCCACTCCATCTGCCCTTCTTCCGAAGACACCAGTTCTCCTTCAAATTCGTCCGTTTTAAACAGGACCACCAGATACCGTCCTCCCTCGATTGGAAACTGCTTGATTCCGCAAAGTTTTGGATGCTTAATCTCCAGTCCGGTTTCCTCTTTCATTTCCCGGATCACCGCATCCACAAAGGACTCTCCCGGCTCAATGTGTCCCCCCGGCAGGGTATAGCCCTTCCAGTCCTTTTTCACCCTGTTTTGTAATAATACCATATCGCCTTTGGTAATCATGCAAAGGCAGGTTAATTCCACCTGTTCTGTTCTCGCCATTCTTATCCCCTTTCCTACAGCCTTGCAACAGTTTCATCCCTCATAGCTACGAAACCATTCCTTCTGTCATACGCTTTTCCTTATCAGCGCCTTAACATTCTTAAGGAAGCACTGATTAATTCATTGCTTCCTTAGAAGCCTCCAGCGGATCGCACGAATTTGCAGTAGAATTTGCAGCTTTGCTGCGCAAATTCGGCGTGTGAAACGCTTTCATCAGCGTTTCCTTAAAACACCCATTCATACAAAATTGCATACAATTCTCTCACATAATACGTTGGGAACAGCCAGAGTGCCGTTCGTCCCGGTACCGCTGCATACTCCAGTCCGAGACTTTCTGCAATCAGTCCCGCCCGGTACTCATGATAGTCACTGGTAGCAATGGCAATCACCGGATTCAGTCCCTGTTCCTCTATCAGCTGCTTCGAAAACAACAGATTTTCCCTCGTTGTGGTCGAAGTTTCCTCTTTATACAGCCGTTCCGGTGCAATTCCTTTGTCCACCAGATACCGGTACATACACTCCGCTTCCGTAATATTCTCTCCATCGCCCTTTCCACCGGACAATACGCAGACCGAGTCCCCATGCTCCATCAGATACTCATACGCTGCATCCAGACGTTCCCGCATGGAAAGACTCGCCCGTTCTCCATATACCCGGCAGCCCAACACCACCACCGTAGCTCCAGGCTCCGGCTTCTGATTTGCCGCATACAGCATACAGCCGGATTCCACCACTACCAGCAAGGCAATCAGTGCAATACCACACAAAATTCCCCGATACAGCCAGCGGAGTATTTTGTGCTTTTTCCACAGATTCAGAATCCTATGCACCCCCGGCATAAAAAGTCCGTAGAAAAACAACACTGCCGCCACTGCTATACCAGTTACATTTCCGATATTTACACTGACCGAAATACTTAACGGCACAGCAAAAACAGCAAAACCAGTGACGGCTGCTGCCATTAGAACCAACCGCACTATCCACCAGATTTTTTTATTTCTTTCCATTCGAATTATCCCTTCTTCCCTACACACTTCCCGTCTTCTGACAAACAGCAGTATTTTGTCTCTTTTTTCTTTACGAAAGTCCTTTTTACTTTTATAATACTACAGTCTAAAAATTTTTTAAAGAAAAAATGAACCTTTTGGCAAATCCGGTTGTATCTGTTAATGAAAGGAGGACACAGAGCATGCCCGACCAATATATCCGCGACTACGGCAAACGCCTTTACGGACTATGTATTTTCCTCTGTGCAAATTCCTGTGAAGCAGATGATTTATATCAGGAAACCTGGCTGAAGGTTGTAAAAAACTTTTCCAAATATGACAGCAGTAAAGATTTTGAACCCTGGCTGACGACCATTTGTGTCAATACCTACCGCAACACCCTGCGGCGGATTGCCCGCAGTCCACTGTTCAATACCTTTTCCACCACAGAAGAAAAAGAAGAACTTCTCCATTCCGTTCCAGCGCCGGAGGGAAAAGATTACTCCGCTCTTTATTCTGCCATTGACCAGTTGCCAGAAAAGCTGCGGCTTACCGTGATTCTGTTCTACTTCCGGGATATGGACACTGAAGCCGTAGCATCTGTCCTTGGCATACCGCCTGGCACAGTAAAATCCAGACTGAATAAAGCAAGAAACTTATTGAAGGAGGTCCTGACGGATGAAACAGATTTACAATTTTGAAGCAAAAAATCCCCCGGTACTAAGTGAATCATCACTACAGGAAGAACTGGAAAAACGCCGGCTGAACCGCCAGACCACCATGGCCACAGCTGCCGGCATTCTGATACAGCTTGCCCTGCTGCTGTTGTCCGTTTTCCTGCTGAATTATTCGGTATTACTGGCAACGGTTTGCGCCGCATATGTCATTATTTCCGCTACCGGAAGTACCGTAATTGCCATACTTATGCACTCAAAACATAAAAAACACGCCCTTGGCATATTTTAAAATAAGGAGGTTATTACCATGTCTGTTATTATTTTATTGATTCTTCTTTTCATGCTTCTTGGCATTATGGTTTTCGTTGGTATTTACGTTTACCGGGATGCACAAAAAAGAGGCATGAACGCCCTGCTGTGGCTGCTCATTGCCCTCTTAACCCCTTCCCTGCTGGGTCTGATTATTTATCTGTTAGTCCGGGGCAGTTATTCTGACCTGAAATGTCCAAACTGTCAGAACCCGGTAGAAGAAAATTATATGGTCTGCCCAAACTGCCAGACCCGCCTGAGGGCTTCCTGTCCAAACTGCAACACTCCGGTTCAGCCGTCCTGGAAGGTCTGCCCACAGTGTGCAGATCCTCTTCCGGAAAACTTTGGTGCAGTTTCTGCCCCGGTACGTCCAAAAGACAACACATTGTGGAAAATCCTGATTGCCATTATTGTGATTCCGGTTGCTCTGATTGTCCTGCTGGTGGTTTTATCCTTTTCCAGCTTCCGCACAAATGTAACAAGTCAGACTACCGCTGTTACTGCCATGCCGGTGGACGATTACCTGGCAGTCAGCCACCAGCCGGAAGCAATCAAAGACTGGCTTTCCCACTGTGCTTCTTCCCCGGAGCAGTACCATGTTCTGAAGTTTTCCAGTACACAGGAAAACTATTTTGACACACAGTATCTGATTTACATTCCAGAGGCCGGAGAATACACGCATAGCGCCCATAGTTATTCCAGTTCGTTTTTCTCCGGACCGACTCTTGAAATCGACCTTGCCGGAGCAGAAAATACCGGAGAACAAATCGTATTTCTTGTTCTCTGTTCCGGTGATGAAAAACCAGAAGAACTGAAACTTACGTTCAATGGAAAAACCAAAGACCTCTGTACTGCATCAACGGACGAACCAATCCAGCCAATCGACGAATAATTCACCTGTATTACAATGATATGGGGGCTGCTGCACCTGCGATTTCACTCGCCGCTGCAGCAGCCCCATATCGTTTCTATTATAATATTTTCTCCATACCTACCTTCTGCGGCACAAGCCCACAGGCTTCGTAAAACTTCATAGCGTTTTCATTTAAAGACCAGACATTGAGTGTCACATTGTAAAAGCCCTGCTCCCTTGCATAAGCAATCACATATTCATACAGACTCTTTCCAATATGCTGTCCCCGTCTTGCTTCATCCACACACAAATCATCGATATACAACGTTTTGATGTCCGTCAGAATTTCGTTATTCAAATGCTGCTGCCATACGCAGAATGCATAGCCAAGCACTGTTTCTGTCTCATCCACACAGACAAAAATGGGCTTTGTGTCCTCTTTTATCAGTTCCAGAAGTTCCTCATCCGTATACTTTTTTGCATTTGCCTTGAATAAATCTGGTCTGCCGTTATGGTGTACCATCAATACCTGCCGGAGCAGACAGTTAATGCCGGGCATATCCTTTTCTTCTGCTCTGCGAATGTTCATGTCAAACCCTTCCTTCTGTTCGTAACTGTTCCACTATTTCTTCTTTACGGAGTAGCCAAAGGTTCCGATATCTGCTCCCAGTTCCTTATAGGTACCGTGGGAATACGCCATCAGCCCCGTGTCATTCAAATGGAATTTACCGCTTTCGTCCATGTAACGGTCATCCACCTGCACACTAACTACCTCCGCTAAGAACATGGCATGGCTGCCCAGCTCCTTCACTTCCACAACCTTACACTCAATATTAACCGGACTTTCCGCAATGCCCGGTGCTGCCACCACATTAGACTTCTGTTCTGTCAGCTTCGCTTCCTTAAACTTGTCCACATCCCGGCCGGATTTCACTCCGCAGTAATCCGTTGCATACGCCAGTTCTTTCGTTGTGAGATTCACTACAAACTCTCCGGTTTCCTTGATAATATCATAGGAATACCGCTCCGGGCGAATGGACACCGTCAGCATTGGTGGATTCGTACACACCGTTGCCGCCCATGCAATAGTAATAATATTTGGTTTTTCTCCCGGTCTCTGGCAGCTCACCATCACTGCCGGCAGGGGATATAACATATTTCCTGGTTTAAATGTTACTTTTGCCATTGGGTTCCTCCTTCTGTCCCATACTACTCTTTTATAACCTCTATTGTCTCTATAACATAGTATAAAAAGCTTTGTACTGCCGTTTCGTCTATCCGCTCTCCTGGCACTACAATTGGAATCGCCGGAGGACAGGCCGCTGTCGGCACACGGCAGATTCTGCCCAGTGCCTCTTTCACCGGAAGCACTTCTCCCTGGGAAAAATATGCCTCCCGTACCGGACAGACTGCCTTGATATTCTCCCGGTTTACTACCGGAATCTTCTTCGCTTCTGGTACTGCATGGGACAATTCCTGATTGTTTCCCAGCGCAGCCAGCAGCCGTTGAAAATCGTCAGCTTCATTTTCCGGGGTTGCCATCAGGACAAGATAATCTTCGTCCGCATATTCACATTCTATGTTCTGCGTCCGTAACCGTTCTGCCAGCTCATACCCACTACGTCCTGCCGATGCCTTTATTGTCAGCCGCAGCGGGTCCGTGGACTCTGCCTGCCAGCCAGCCTGTCGCAGCTGCTTTCTTGTTTCCTCCAACTGTTCACCTACTGCCGCCAGCCGCTCCCGGTATCCATCTGCAAGATAGGCATTACACAAGTCCAGCGACTGTAGCATCAGGTAAGATGGGCTCGTAGAACCAAACAGCTCCATGGCCGCCTTTGCCTGCTCCGCCAGCCCCTCCGGTGCTGTTTTACTAATGTGCAGATACGCCCCACCTGTCAGTACCGGCAGCGTCTTATGGGCAGAATCACAGCACAGGTCAGCCCCCAGATCCATCGGATGCCTGGATTCCTCTAAAAAATGCAGGTACGCCCCATGGGCATTATCCACACAGAGCAGCGTTCCATGTTTATGACACACCTTGGAAAGTACTGAAACTTCTGCTTCCCCGCCGAGGTAATTCGGACTGGTAAGGTATACTGCTGCCACCCTGTTTTTATGTTCTTCCAGTACGTTTTCCAATGTATCTGCTGTTACCATGCAGCTGCATAGAGAGGCATTTTCTTCCTCCGGCCAGAGCCAGAGGATATCAAAATCCAACAGAACAGCCGCATACATAAAGGCTTTGTGCACATTCCGGGCAGCCACTACCATAGGACGTACCGTGCTTCCTTTCTTTGCTCCTGGCATTCGCTCTGTGCCATCATCCCAGTCTTCCGCTCCATGCCGCTGCTTCTGTTTTTGTTCCTGCCGCCACCATCGTACTGCCAGTTCCAGCATCGCACGGACACACTGGCTGGACCCTTCCGTGGAATATACTGTCCTCCCTGTGCCAAACAGCTCTGTGGCAACGGCTTCACTTTCCGCAATCACACCGGAAGCCTCATACAACGCATCCGCACCGGAAATCTCTGTAATATCCCGTGCTTCACAACCCAGAACATTCTGCCCTTTATGACCCGGCATATGAAAACGCACCGGACTGGAATCCACATAGTTCGTCACAAAATCCACAATCGGAGTTTTCACACTGACTCCATTCCTCACAGCAGCTTTATGCATTCTTTTCTGCATCCTCTGCCGCCTTAATCATAATCGCACACTCGATTCTCTTCTTAAACAGTTCACAACCCGGCTCATAAATACCCCGGATGGAACCACTGGCATGATACGCATTTGCCGCACAGCCACCGGAGCAGTAAAGTTTTGCCCAGCAGTCCTTGCAGTCCGGTCTGGAATACGCATTGCAGCTACGGAAGTCCTCACGAAGCGCATCGTTGGTAACTCCCTTCCAGATGTCGCCAAGCTTGTACGCCTCATCACCAACGAACTGGTGGCAAGGATACAAGTCTCCCCAAGGAGTCACTGCCATGTACTCCGTACCGGAACCGCAGCCGGAAATTCTCTTATACACGCATGGTCCTTCGGTCAGGTCCAGCATATAGTGATAGAAGGTAAAACCACGGCCTTCTTTTTTGCGCTGAATCATTTCTTTTGCCAGGATTTCATAGTGTTCTTTGACAATTTCTAAATCCTCTGGTGTCAGAGCCGCAGGGTCATCCGGAGAACTAACCACCGGTTCCATACTAAGTTCTGTAAAGCCTAAATCCGCCATGTGGAATACATCCTTTGTAAAATCCGGATTGGCATGGGTAAACGTACCTCTCATGTAATAGCCCTGTCCTCCTCTGGACTCCACCAGCTGTTTGAACTTCGGTACAATTTTGTCATAGCTTCCATTGCCCGCATAGTCCACACGCTTCAAGTCATTGATTTCCTTGCGTCCGTCCAGACTGAGCACCACATTGCTCATTTCCTTGTTAGCAAACTCAATGACATCTTCATCAATCAGCATACCATTGGTGGTCAGGGTGAAACGGAAATTCTTATTATGCTCTTTTTCCACACTTCTGGCATACTGCACCAGCTGCTTAACCACATCCCAGTTCATCAGCGGCTCCCCACCAAAGAAGTCTACCTCCAGATTTCTTCTCTTACCGGAATTTTCAACCAGGAAATCCAATGCCCGCTTACCAACCTCAAAGCTCATCAGTGCTCTGTCGCCGTGATACTTTCCCTGGCTGGCAAAACAGTACGAGCAGTTTAAGTTACATGTATGCGCCACATGCAGGCAAAGCGCCTTAATCACATTGCCGGAACGCTCTTTAAATCTGCCCGCCATGTCCTCAAAGGTATCCTCCGTATACAACTTGCCCATCTTTACCAGACTGCGGATATCTTCCATGCAAAGATGCAGTTCTTCCTCCGTCACATCCGGACGGTCGCCGTACTTTGCCATCATATCCACAACGATTTCTTCCTCACTCTTATCTTTAAAAGCAGCAATCATATCGTATGCCACTTCGTCTACTACATGCACCGCACCGGAACAGGTATCCAGCACGATATTGTATCCGTTTAATTTATATTGGTGTACCATAAATCCTCCTATTACTCTTCTTTTTGCGTACATAGGCACTTCAAAAATCCCTACAGATTTTCAAAGTGCCTATGTACGCAAAAAATGCCGCCATTACAGCAGCATTTTCACTCATGATAATGACTTATTTTTCTGTGTTTTCACACTGCTGGTTCGCAACACCACAGCTAGTCTTGCAAGCGGACTGGCAGGATGTCTGGCATTCGCCACAGCCACCGTTCTTTGCGCTTTCGCAAAGATCACGAGTTTCCAGAGTCTTAATTCTTTCCATGATTCATTCTCCATTCTCGTAAAATTAATAATGATCGTGCGGCCGGATAAACAGACCACACCTGTCTCACTTCTTACAGCATTATACCATAAAGAAAAAGGAGCGTCAAGAAGCAATCTAAATAGTTACTCCATACAGTCTGGTGGTGTTACTGTTCACACTATTTTACGGTTCTGGTAGTTTTTGGAGAGAAAATATCCATGTCCGCCTAGCTCTTCCTACAACAGTTCGTTCTTGTCGAACATGCCGATAAAAGTGATTGCCACGCACCAGGAAATGTACGGCT
>JAGBBW010000140.1 GCA_017938285.1 Lachnospiraceae bacterium | reverse complement strand
TATGGTCATCTTCATTAATAGTACCACCTACCGCACAAAGACTGTTGTGGCAGTTGGTCAGAACGTAAGGAACCGGGAATTTCTCCAGTCCGCTGGCTCTTGCCGTCTGGATAATACCAACGAAAGTAATATCGTGGGAAGTCAGCTTGTCAAACTTAATTTTTAACTGTTCCATATTACCGGAGGTATTATGGGCTGCCAGAATCTGATAACCCAGGGAGTTCTTTCTGCATTCCTCCTGTACCGGAAGCTGCTCCGTATATTTTTTATACTCTGCGCTGATGGCTTCTTCCGAAACAACCTGATTGCCGCCGAATACATAAGCGCCCTTGTCAAATAACTGAATCATTCTTTTGTCCTCCATTCGTTTAAAAAACTTCTTTTTGATAGTTTAACTCATTAACGTGTGAACTTATTGTACACGATAATTATCATTAATGCAAGTAAAATTTAGAAAAGGACGACCGCAAAATATTCTCCTTTTGCAACCGTCCCTGTTCTTCCTGTTTATTTTGATGTCTTTAATAAGAAGCTCAGCTGGATTTCATAATCCCTATAAATCAATGGAACTTTAATAACTGCCATTTCCGGAGAGGAAAGAATCGCACTGCCCACCAACAGCGTAGGCGGTGTAATATCAATCAGCACATTATTATTGGAAAGAAGCGTTGCCGCATTACCCATCATCATATTACCAAGTTCACTCAGGGCACTCTTTGCCATATCATCCAAAGCTTCTACCGGCATACCCATCATCATGCGGGATGCAATATCCTTGGCAGTTTCTGCGCCCATCACCACGCATACCTGTCCTGTAATTTCACCTGTAATTCCAAGCATAATAAACAGTGGTTCACCACTGACAAAAAAATCATCCTTGGAAATCGGACCAAACTGTACATCCAACTGACAAACCTGCTGCAACACCTGTTTTGCAGACATTAAGAATGGATTTAAGTGTTCTGCTTTAATAGCCGCCATCTTTCTCCTCCTTGTTATTCCCACTAAAGCTCTTCCGTGTATAACATACATCATATCAGAAAAATTTCAAAGTTTCAATAGCTTTTAAAAATTTTCTATAACGTTTTCGTGTAACGCGTTACAGTTCACTCGTACCTCGCAAACTGTAACGATTCGCAGGCTCATTTAGAATTTTGCTTCGCAAAAAGAGCCTGCTCACACCTGAATCATGTTCTTTCGCACTCCGACAGCAAGCGTCTGAGTGCTCTATGAACAGTAACTGTAACGCTACTGTTCATTCGTACCTCATGAACAATAACCGTGTAACTATTAATGCGTGAACATATACATACCAATCCCCGCTGCAATGGTAATATTCAATGAATCTACTTCTTCTGACTGTGGGATAATAATACTGGTTCCTTTTTCAAGGAAAGAATCCTCCAGTCCTGTAGCCTCATTCCCAAATACAAGGGAAAACAACTTTGGTTTTGGACAGTTTTCCACGGTCAGCTGCTGCTCTGCATTTAGCATGAAACAAAAAACTTCATGTTCCGGATAAGCTGCTTCGTACGCTTCAAAACTCGGAAAATACTGGCAGTTGATACGGAACAGTGCTCCCATGGAGGCCCGGATGGTTTTTGGATGAAACACATCCACACCCGGACTGATAATTGACAGATTCTTTATGCCAAACCCAATGGCGGTACGGATAATCGTCCCCATATTTCCCATGTTTCCAGGATTTACAAGTACCACATGGGACTGGTCTGCCCGCAACGTATCCTGATATTTTTTCAAAACACCTATGACAAAACAGTTTTCCTTGTCACTCAGTTTATGAATCGTCTTATCCTGGCACAGCACCGGTATTCCGTAGGGTTTTGTCAGTTCTTCTATCGTTTTAACATCCGTAAAAGTAGAATGTACATAAACCTCAAGCACTTCCTCCGGTCTTGTCTTTAATAGTTCTATTGTCGGAAATGCTCCTAATGTATAGGAATATTCCGCATCTTTTTTGTATGACTTAATTTCCATTTTCACACCGGTTCTTTCTTACTGGCAGAGCTCGGCTACTACCTGGTTGATGACTTTTCCATCTGCTTTTCCCTTTAATTCTGCCATAACCACCTTCATAATCTGTCCTTTATTCTTTGTAGCTACTGCTTCTGCAAATTTTTCTGTAATCAGCGCCTTTACTTCTTCTGCTGACATCAGCTGAGGCGCATATTCGTTAATTACGTCATAACGGAACTGATATTCCTCTTTCAAATCCGTACGTTCTGCCGGACAGGTATCCAGCTGCTCCTTTACTGTTTTTAATTCCTTTAAAATAACACGGTCAGCCAGTTCTCCAGGAATATCCTCCCTGCAGCCTTCATCAATCGCCACTTTCTTAATTGCAGAAATAAGGGAAGAAATAGCTTCCTTTCTTGGTTTATTCTTTTCTTTCATTGCAGTAATCATATCTTTTTGTAATACAGCGATATCCATAATTCCATCCTCCTGATGATTAAACTTCTTTCTGCAGTTTTCCTGTTTCCTCTCTTAAGTTATCCATAATCGTGGCAACTTCTTCAATACTTTCCAGATTCATGTTGCAGCTTTCCAGTGTTTCTTCGGATCGTGCTGTTACCTCCTGTGTAATGGAAGATACATGCCCAATCCTTTCTTCTATCTGACGGTTTTCTGCAGCTACCACATCCACAGCTTCTTTTAACTGTACCGCCTGGGTAATAATCCCCTGGGTACTGCGATGGATTTTTTCAAAATTCTCTGCTGTCCTACCAACATACTGGTTCTGAAGCTGACTGCTTTCCAGCAGAAGCTGCATGGCTCCTGCGGCTTCTTCAATGGAAACAACAATATTCCCAATCAGCTGGGTAATATCTTCTGTTGCCGCATTGGTCTGGTCCGACAGGCTGGAAATTTCAGACGCCACAACACCAAAACCACGGCCGGCCTCGCCAGCCCTTGCTGCCTCAATGGAAGCATTCAGTGCAAGCAGTCCTGTCTGCTCTGCCACATTACTAATTAAATTCATAATATCTTTCATCCGCTCGGCATATTCTTTCAGACCGGTTACTTTCTCTGTCACCAGATGGCCGGACTTTTCCGAATTTTTTACCTGCTGCAGCAGGTCTTCCATCATTCTGGTTCCATTGTCCAGATTTTCCTCTGCTTCATTGCTCTCTTTTAAAATCGCCTCCGCAGATACCTCCACGCGCTGCATATGCCG
>JAGBBW010000139.1 GCA_017938285.1 Lachnospiraceae bacterium | reverse complement strand
GGAAATGATTTAAAGCTTCACAATATCAATAATCAGGATTTCTTTAACTTGATGGAAATTCTTTTGGATAACAGTAGACCAATGAGCGAGACAAAGGATATGGCAATAGACTATGCCAGAGAGCATGATGTTAATAAGTCTGTTGTTATGACAGTAGCAGGTGCAGCTAATTGTAAATTGGATTACAATGCGTTTGAAAAAGGAGATGGTGGTATGTGTACGCTGTTTGATAAGATTGCAAAAGATAATGAACTTAAAGGCAGAGCTGTAGAAATTGTGGAAACAGGCTATGAGTTTGGATTATCTGAACCAGATATCCTCAAACGCTTACAGCAGAAGCTTGAGATTTCACTTCAAATGGCACAGGAATTTTTAAACATGTTTGGTAAACAGACCATATAATAAAAAAGGAATCCCCTTGTAATGAGGGGATTCCTTTTTTATTACTTATTCTTCAAAACAACCTTTTCCAAATGCCAGATATCCTGTACATACTCCTCAATTGTTCTGTCAGAAGAGAACTTACCGCTCTTAGCGATATTGATGAGTGCGGACTTAGCCCAGCCCTTTTCATCTCTGTACTTCTCTTCAATCTTCTTCTGGGCCTCAGCGTAAGATACGAAGTCCTTTAAGATGAAGTACTGGTCGGCACGGTCATAACCACCTTCTAACAGGGAGTTGTAAAGCTCACGGAACAGCTCTGGGTTCTCTGGAGAGTAGGTTCCGTCGATAAGCTGTGTCATTGCCATACGGATGTCAGTGTTGGTGTTGTAGATTGCCTTTGGATTGTACTCACCGTTATGCTCGTAAGCGATAACCTCGTCAGCAGAGAGGCCGAAGATAACTGCGTTTTCTGCGCCGGCTTCTTCTACGATTTCTACGTTAGCACCGTCCATGGTACCAAGGGTGATGGCACCGTTTAACATAAACTTCATGTTACCAGTACCGGAAGCTTCCTTACTTGCAGTGGAAATCTGCTCGGAAACATCTGCTGCTGCGAAAATCCACTCTGCATTGGATACACGGTAGTTTTCAATGAAGACAACCTTTAACTTTCCGTTAATGGACTCATCGTTGTTGATAACATCACCAACGCTGTTGATGAGCTTGATGATTGCCTTTGCACGACGGTATCCTGCGGAAGCCTTTGCACCGAAAATGAAGGTTCTTGGGTAGAAGTCCATGTTCGGGTTCTTCTTTAACTCATTGTAGAGGTACATAATGTGCAGGATGTTTAAGAACTGTCTCTTGTACTCGTGGAGACGCTTAACCTGTACATCAAAGATGGAGCGAGGGTCAACCTCAACGCCATTGTGCTTCTTGATATATGCAGCAAGTCTTACCTTGTTCTGGTACTTGATGTTCTGAAGGTCAGCCAGAGCCTTTTCATCATCCGCATAAACCATCAGCTTCTCTAAGTGGGACAGGTTGGTAATCCAGTCATCACCAATCTTGTTAGTAATCCAGTTAGCAAGCAGTGGGTTGCCGTGTAATAAGAATCTTCTCTGGGTAATACCGTTGGTCTTGTTGTTGAACTTTTCAGGCCACAGCTGATAGAAATCCTTTAACTGCTCCTTCTTTAAGATTTCGGTATGAAGGGCAGCTACACCGTTTACGGAGAAGCCTGCTACGATTGCTAAGTTCGCCATACGAACCTGACCATCATATACGATTGCCATCTTTTCTACCTTGCTGTAATCTCCCGGATAATTTGCCTCTAATACAAGGAGGAAACGGCGGTTGATTTCTTCTACAATCTGGTAGATACGTGGAAGCAGTCTGGAGAACAGCTCTAACGGCCACTTTTCCAGAGCTTCTGCCATGATGGTGTGGTTGGTGTATGCACAACACTTGCTGGTTACTTCCCATGCCTCGTCCCAGTTTAAGAAGTAATCGTCCAGGAGAATTCTCATAAGTTCTGCAACAGTTACCGTTGGGTGGGTATCATTTAACTGGAAGCAGACCTTTTCGTGCAGGTTGCGGACATCATCGTGGGTTTCCATGTACTTGGAAACGGCACGCTGAATGCTGGCAGATACGAAGAAGTACTGCTGCTTTAAGCGGAGCTCCTTACCAGCATAGTGGTTGTCGTTTGGATAAAGTACTTCGGTAATGGTCTTAGCAAGGTTTTCCTGCTCTACAGACTTCTGGTAGTCACCTTTGTCAAAGGACTCTAAGTTAAAGTTGTTGATAGCTTCTGCATCCCAGATACGAAGGGTATTTACGATGCCGTTGCCATAACCGATAACCGGAATATCATAAGGAACTGCCATAACGGAGCTATAGTTTTCCTGTACAAAGTGGTCCTTGCCATTCTCTGCACGAACCATCTTTACATAACCACCGAACTTAACTTCCACCGCGTACTCTGCACGCTTGATTTCGAATGGGTTGCCATGCTTTAACCAGTCATCCGGCTTTTCTACCTGGTAACCATCCTTGATGGCCTGCTTGAACATACCGTACTTATAACGGATACCGCAGCCATATGCCGGATAGCCCAGGGAAGACAGGGAGTCTAAGAAGCAGGCAGCCAGACGGCCAAGACCGCCGTTACCTAAAGCTGCATCCGGCTCTTCATCCTCGATTGTATCAAGGTCAAGACCGATTTCTTCCAATACTTCCTTTACTACCTTCTGTGCCTTCATGTTGATGATGTTGTTACCAAGGGCACGACCCATCAGGAACTCCATGGACAGGTAGTAAACGGTCTTTACGTCCTGCTTTTCATAGGTCTTGTGGGTATCCATCCACATATCAATGATGTAGTCCTTTAATGCAAAGGATACTGCCTGGAATAACTGCTGCTTGGACGCTTCCTCAATGTCCTTGCGGTACAGCATTCTCATGTTGTTGGTAATTTTCTGCATTAACTCTTTCTTTGTAATTTCCATTTGAATCCTCCTTATTTACAGTCTTTTTACACCAATCGTAACATCTTCCCCATTTAAGTTCCATTCCTTCACAATGCCCTCCACTGCTCCGGTAATGAGCTCATCGGCAAGAACAACGGACTTGATCTCTGCCTCGTTCTTCTTCATGAGTGCTTCCATCTTCGGGTTTCCACTTACATATACCGCAATGTGATCCATAACTTCAAAGTCAGAATCCTTTCTCATGGTCTGTACCTTGGAAATTAACTCTCGGACGAAGCCTTCCTCAATGAGCGCTTCCGTCAGGTTGGTATCCAGAACTACGGTAATGCCGTGGTCGGAATCGGATACATAGCCTTCCTTCTGTGCTGCTTCGATGAGTAAATCTTCGGTAGCCAGCTCCTCTTCGTCGCCTTCTACCACAACAGTAACTTTGCCGGTTTCGTTTAAAGAATCCATGGCAGCATTTCCGTCTAAGTTATTTAATACTTCCCTTAAAGCATTTAAGCGGCTGCCGAATCTCTTACCGAGAGTCTTTAACTGCGGCTTGAACGTATAAGAAGTGAAGGAGCGTACATCACTTGTAAACTCTACTTCCTTTACATTCAGCTCATCTGCCACGATTTCACGGAAGAATGCAGGAAGCTCCTGCTCTGCCTTGACATACATGGTAGCCAGCGGCTGACGCTGCTTTAAGTTTGCTGTATTACGACAGGCACGGCCGAGTACAACAATCTGTAATACTTCTTCCATATCCTGCTCTAACTTCTTGTCAATCCATGCTTCTTCCACGGTTGGGAAGTCGCATAAGTGTACACTTTCCGGTGCAGAAGCATCTACGCTGCAAACTAAGTTGCGGTAAATATCTTCTGTCATGAACGGAATCATTGGAGCTGCGGTCTTTGCGATAGTCACAAGCGCTGTGTACAGTGTCATGTAAGCATTAATCTTATCCTGCTCCATGCCCTTTGCCCAGAAACGCTCTCTGCCGCGGCGCACATACCAGTTACTCATTTCATCAACGAAATCCTGGAGTGCTCTTGCTGCTTCCGGAATGCGGTAGTTGTCGAGGTCATCATCCACAGCTTTAACGGTGGAGTGAAGTCTGGACAATAACCACTTATCCATTACAGACAATTTATCATATTTTAAAGTATACTTGGTTGCGTCAAAATTATCAATATTTGCATACAGTACGAAGAATGCATAGGTATTCCACAAGGTGCCCATGAACTTACGCTGGCCCTCCTGCACTGCCTTGCCGTGGAAACGGTTTGGAAGCCAAGGAGCGGAGTTGATGTAGAAATACCAGCGGATAGCGTCAGCACCGTAAGTTTCCAGTGCGTCAAACGGGTCAACCGCATTTCCCTTACTCTTACTCATCTTCTGGCCGTTTTCATCCTGTACATGTCCAAGAACGATAACATTCTCATAAGGAGCCTTGTTAAACAGTAATGTAGACTCAGCCATCAGGGAGTGGAACCAGCCTCTGGTCTGGTCAACTGCCTCAGAGATGAACTGTGCCGGGAACTGCTGTTCAAATAATTCCTTATTTTCAAATGGGTAGTGATGCTGTGCAAACGGCATCGCACCGGAGTCAAACCAGCAGTCTAATACTTCCGGTACACGAACCATCTTTTTGCCACATTCCGGACAGTTTAATAAAATTTCATCAATGTATGGACGGTGGAATTCCACAGTCTTTGCCTTTTCGTCACCGCTCATCTGGAACAGTTCTTCACGGCTGCCGACACAGTGCCTGTGACCGCATTCACATTCCCAGATGTTTAAAGGAGTACCCCAGTAACGGTTTCTGGAAATTGCCCAGTCCTGAATGTTTTCTAACCAGTTACCGAAACGGCCCTTACCGATGGATTCCGGAATCCAGTTTACGGTATTGTTGTTGCGGATTAAGTCATCCTTTACTGCAGTTTCCTTGATGTACCAGGACTCTCTTGCGTAGTAAATGAGAGGAGTGTCACATCTCCAGCAGTGAGGATAGCTGTGCTCAAACTTTGGTGCTTCGTATAATAAGCCCTTGGCAATTAAGTCATTTAATACCAGTGGGTCTGCATCCTTGACAAACTTGCCTGCATAGGAGGTTTCAGCGGTCATTTCACCCTTGCCGTCTACTAACTGCACGAATGGCAGGTCGTAATTACGGCCAACCTTGGCATCGTCTTCACCGAAAGCAGGTGCAATATGTACTACACCGGTACCGTCTGTTAATGTTACATAGCCGTCGCAGGTTACGAAATGAGCCTTCTTGCCCTGCTTTTCAATGATTTCATTCGCAAAATCAAATAATGGCTCGTACTCCTTGTATTCCAAATCCTTACCGGTGTACTTTTCCAGTACTTCGTAAGCAGCCTTTGCTTCCACGCCCTTTTCCGGGTCAGCCTTCACAGCCAGCTTGCCAAGTACGGTATTGCAGAGTGCTTCTGCCATATAATAAGTATAACCGTCTGCGGCCTTTACTTTAACATAAGTCTCATCCGGATTGACACAGAGTGCCACGTTGGATGGCAGTGTCCATGGGGTAGTGGTCCATGCTAAGATGTAAGCATCCTCGCCCTTTACTTTGAAACGTGCAATAGCGGAACGTTCCTTTACATCCTTGTAGCCCTGTGCTACTTCCGCACTGGAAAGAGGTGTACCACAACGCGGGCAGTAAGGTACAATCTTAAAGCCCTTGTACAATAAGCCCTTATCCCAGATCTGGCGAAGTGCCCACCATTCGGACTCGATATAATTGTCATGATACGTTACATATGGGTCATCCATATCTGCCCAGAAACCAACGGTGCCGGAGAAATCCTCCCACATGCCCTTGTACTTCCAGACACTTTCCTTACACTTGTCAATAAATGGTTCCAGACCGTAAGCTTCAATCTGGTCCTTGCCATTGATGCCAAGTAACTTTTCTACTTCGATTTCTACCGGAAGACCATGGGTGTCCCAGCCGGCCTTACGAGGCACCATATACCCCTTCATGGTACGGTATCTCGGAATCATATCCTTGATAACACGGGTCAGAACGTGACCAATGTGCGGCTTACCGTTAGCGGTAGGCGGTCCGTCATAGAAAGTATAGGTCTTTCCCTGCTTTCTTGCTTCAATACTCTTTTCGAAAATGCCCTCTTCCTTCCAGAAGAGCTCCACGGCTTTTTCCCTGTCCACGAAATTCATGCTTGCGTCAACTTTTTTGTACATGATTTCCATCCTCCAAAATATTTTAAAAAAGGTGCTTTTCTCCCGCGAAACGGGACGAAAAGCACCTACTAATTCGTTATACCACCCATTCGCATACGAAATCCCGTAACAACGTTTAACCAGTCAAGCTCGAATTTTGCAAATGTTGAATCTGGCTAAACTGTTGAACAAAATTTGATATGATATCCCTCTAACGGTGGATTCCGGCACAGCCTACTGGAATACTGGTTTTCTTCGTTCGACCTGCGACTCAGAAGTGATATTCCCCGTTCCCTACTTGCCGCCGGCTCCCACTGTCCCGGCTTCGCTGTACCTTTTGGCAAACGGCTACTGTCTTCTTCAACGTCTTTCCTTTTATTATACCGAAGAATCTGCGAAAGTCAACGAAAACTTTTCAAATTAATTGCAAAAAATATTACTTTTTCATTTGTACAAAATGATATTTTGTGGTATAACATATAGGATAGTACATTATAACTCACAGTGACTATTTGCATTAAATACAGAATCGAGGAATAAAATGATATCAAAAAGAGAAAAAGTGCTGATTTTTATGTATTTATCCATTGCATTCTGCCTTGGCGGATGCACTACTCCTGGAAGTATCCAGCCACAAAATGCAGCTGTTACGCCAAACGTACTGGATTCGTCAACACCGACTCCGGGCTGGCAGGACATTGAAGTTCCGACTCCGACTGCTGCTGGTTCCTCTTCCACTGCCGTCTCACAACCTGCGGCAACGGCAACACCAGGTCCGACAGCCACACCATCGCCGACTCCATCGCCAACCCCGTCACCGACTCCAATTCCGGCAGTTCCGGCAGCTCCGGTTGCAGTGAATACAGATACTACAGACTATACCTTTCTGGTAAACCGGGATTATCCGCTGGGTGCAGGTTACGCTCCGGCTGACCTGGTTGCTCCGGATATTCCATTCTCCTGCGGAGATGTCAATATTGACAAACGTAAACTCAGCAAAGTCGCTGCGGATGCGCTGGAAGAATTGTACCAGGCAGCACTGGCAGAAGAAGGACTTTCCATCTACGGTGTATCCGGTTACCGTTCCTATGACCGCCAGTACGAAATTTACGGCACCAGCCTGCTTGGTTACGGCACCCGCCATACCAACCTGTATTCGGCTGCTCCGGGCAACAGTGAACACCAGACCGGACTTGCCATTGATGTTTCCTGTAAGTCCATCAACTATGCACTGGATGAACGGTTTGCCACTACCTCAGAAGGCATCTGGCTTAAGGACAACTGCTGGCGTTTCGGATTCATCCTCCGTTACCCAAAGGATAAGGAGACCATTACCGGATATGCCTATGAACCATGGCACATCCGCTATGTAGGCGTACCACTGGCTTATTATCTTCATACGACCGGTCTGACCCTGGATGAATATTATGGCAGTCCTTCTTCCCACACTCTGGAAGAACTAAAGGACAAACCTTTAATAGACATGAACAGTGAGCGTTTTTATAAACTGTATGCTTCCTATTATGGTTCTGAAATGTACCGTAATGCAGATGGAAGCGTCATGGTTTCTGCTTCCACCGGCTATCCTGTATTAAAGAAGAAGATTACAGACCAGTATGGAAATGTCATTAAAGTAAACGGCAGGGCATTTTATCTGGAGCCGGTATATGACAGCTACGGTAATCTGATTCTGGACAGCACCGGCCAGATCTGTTATACCAGACCATATTTTGATGCCAGTGGAAACCTCTGGCTGAACAGGGACAATACTCCGGTATTCCTTCCTCCATTATGGAATGGTAATGGTACCCTGGCAACTGATTCCCAGGGAAATCTGCTGTATACGGATGTCGTAAAGGATGGCAACGGAAATGAATACATCACGCCGGAAGGTGATTTGTTATTCAAGGTTCCTGTCCGCATTTATGGAGAACTTTCCTATCTTGCTGATGGTTCTGTTGCTTTCTATGAACCATTCATCAATCCGGTTACCGGAGAACTGATTCTGGATTCCTCTACCGGACTTCCGATGTTCCCGGCGGAATATGACGCTATTCCACACAATACCCTTCCGCTTCCGGAAGAGTACTGGTATGTCACACCGGAAGAAACCACACCAGAGATTCCAGAGATTCCGGAAGAACCATGGTATGATGACAGCTTTCCAGACGAAGACACCTCCGGAGAGGAGGATGGTTTTGTTGAAGAAGACGATACTCCGGAAGACTACTTTGACTTTGAAAATGAAGATATTTGGGAGGATGACCAGGAATTCCAGGATGACCCTGAATATCCGGACTCCTGGAATTCTGAGTACTAAGACGCTTTAGGAGGATTTCTTAAATGAGAACCTTTTTTGTATTTTT
>JAGBBW010000138.1 GCA_017938285.1 Lachnospiraceae bacterium | reverse complement strand
CTTTATTTTTAAACATTGCTATGTAGTTGTCAAAGCCAATAAAATCCTTGTCCGGAGAATAACCATCCCAGTTAGTAAAACTCATACGGAACAAATCCATGGCCGGAACTACTACAAAGGCAATCAGGAGTGCCATCGGAATAAATAACGACAGCACGATAAAAAGCTTTCTCTGCTTATTTAACTTTGTCATAGTGACCTCCTATTATTTCAGGGTACTGCCATCGGTTCGTCCATTCCGATTCCTCCGTACCTGCAGTTTCTCTTCTACTTATTTAATACCAAGCTTTTCTCTTGCGCTCTTCCACTTTGCATTAAGCTCTTCAAAGGTTGCATTTAAGTCAAAGCCCTTTGTAATCATCTGTGCGCCTAATTTCTTATAATCAAATGTAACATCATTCTGGATTGCAATGAAATCATCACCGCCGCCATCATACATTACCAGTACCTTATCAGGACAAAGTTCATCTGCTTCCTTAAGAACCTCATGCTTTTCCTTCGGGAAGGTAGTCATGGAAGATGCAGAGGAAATGTAGTTAATGAAATCCGGGTAGCATTCTGCGCCAAAGAAGAACTCTACAAATGCTGTTGCAGCTTCCGGCTTCTTGGAGTGTGTGGTTACACCCATGAAGGAGTCGCCCTGTACAATTACGTTATATGGATCTGCTTCTGTATTTCTTGCAGGTAAGTAGAAAGTGCCAAGCTGGGAAAGGTCTTCTGCATCCTTTTCGATGGTCTGTAATGCCCAGTCACCGCTGGCAAGCATTGCTGCCTTCTTTGCTGTAAACATAGATACTACCTGATCGTGACCAAGTCCTAATGGGTCTTTTCCTAATGCACCGGAGTTAAATAATTCATTGGCCTTCATATATGCCTTATAAGTATCGGTACCTTCTGCAAAAGGAGCATCCTGAGTAGCCATTGTATTCCAGTTCTGTCCGTTTCCGCTTTCTAAGGATGGCATGAACTCCATGAATGGGTAATTTGGCCATTCATCCTTCATACCCAGGGCAAGTGCCATGAAATCAGGGTCAGAAGCTTCATAATACTTCTGAAGCTTTACACCAGCTTCTACATACTCACTCCAAGTTGTTGGAACCTCAACACCTGCTTCTGCAAAAATGTCCTTCCAATAATATACGTATTCGTAACCGGAAGTTGTTGGAACACCAAGAATCTTGCCGTTTACTGCATAACCTGCTGCAAGCTCGTTGTCCTTTGCCGCTGTTGTTTCAGATAAATCTAATAAGTAATCTTTAAATCTGGAAAGAGTGAATGTCTTGTTAAACATGATATCCGGTAACTGATTTGCGGAAGATCTCATCTTCATCGCATCCCAATATTCGCTGTCGCCCTTTACCTTTTCAATTTCAATTTCAATGTTTGGATAGTGTTCCTGGAACTTCTCTACAATTTCATATTCTTCAATAAAATTATATAAGTTGTTATCCCAGGTTGCCAGAACCAGTGTTCCTGTGTATGGGTCTGCGCTATCATTCTTTCCGCAACCTGTCAATGCTGTTACTGCAAGTGCACATGTTGTAATAAGTGCTAATAATTTCTTTCTCATAATGGAATCCTCCCTTATCTGAAGGAAATTTGAATCTTCTATAGTAAGAAGAGCTTTCCTTCCCTGTATATTTTTTTAACCGTACATTTGAAATACTTCAGTTGGCCAACTGTTCTTTCGTTGTGCCTTTACAATACCAGTTTTCCTGTTTCTTTACCATAACATATCTTTATTTTTCTTGATAATTTTACAGATTTGACCCGAATTAATTTCTGACTTTTTGTTAGTTTTCCTGATAAAACGTAAGAAAAACCATGTTTTCACATGGTTTTTCTGTATCCTGCTGGTGTTATACCACTTAGTTTTTTAAAAACCCGGTTGAAATGCTCCACATTCCGGTAGCCTACCATTTCCGATATTTCATACACCTTAAAGCTGGTAGTTTTTAATAATTCTTTTGCTTTTTGTATACGCAAAGCAGTAACATAAGAGCTAAAGGTTTCTCCGGTTTCCTTTGTGAAACGGTTTGTGAAATATTTCTCATTTAATCCCACATGCTCTGCCACTTCTGCCAGGGAAAGCTCTGCATCATCACAATGCTCTGCAATATAACGCTTTGCCTTAACAATAACATCCGTTTCCGTTACCTTTAATTTTGCTGCCGAATAATCCATTATCCACGCCAGATAGTTGGTAACCCAAAGCTTCATGCTGCGAGCATCACTGATACGTCCTATCTTTTCTGTATAATTGCTTTGCTGCCCAAATACTTCGGAAAATTCCTCGTGGTCTTTACTGAATTCCTTCCCAATGGCAAGAATTACTGCTAACACTGTTATCTTTATCGATTCAATATCCCTACCCATAAAGGAATCAAACAGCTGCTCTTTTCCATCAGACACATTCTTTTCATCCGCAATGTAAAGAGCTTTGGCAAATGGTTCATACTCCGGAAGTTCTGCACTGACTTTTTCAATCAGCTCCTGTTCTCTTTCGATATCTAGGATAGAATTCTCACCAAACAAGTGTCGGAAATCGCTGTATTCCTCAATTTCCTTTACACATAGGTAAAACTCTTCAGCTTCCTTTGCCTTTCTGCTGATACAAACATCAATGCGAAGTTCTGCATTCTTCTGTAAATCCTGTTGTATCTCCCGAATCATCCTTGTTACAGTATCATGATATTCATTTTCAGAAATACGATATAATGCCCACAAGCCAAAATTATTTTCTACATAAGATACACATCTGGCAGCAAACCTCGGATTTCTTCCACAGCAATTAAGCAACTCATTCATCTGCTCCACATTGCCTCCACGTTCTGCTGATACTGCCTTTTCCAACCGGAACTTAAGAAGTATATAGTCTTCTGCAAAGAAATGAGTCGTTTGCGCCTTCACTTCCTGTGGTGTCATATCTTTCTTCATCATAGCTGCAAGAAAATCTTCCGGTTTTGCTTTTGCCTGACGCACCTGTTCTTCATAATCACCAATCAGTACCCCAAGTCGACGTACCATGGCATTAAATTGATGAATCATGTTTCGAAGCTCAATTTGCCCCTGTGCCTCAATATGAACCTGCAGATTTCCTTCCTCTACCTGCTTAAGACCCTCACTGATTTCTTCAATTGGGGTTACGATACCTTTAATTAAGCACCTTGAAAAATACCCTGCAAAGGCAAGTACAAGCAATGCTACTACAAGAACCAAAGCACCAATCTGCCGAAACTCTGCAGTTAATGCTGTTGTCTTAATAAAGCTTTCCAAATACCAAGTTTCTGTACCGGTTTCAACCGGCGTAATAATGCAGGTATATTCCGGTTGCTCTTCCAGACAGGTTCCATCAGAAGAAAAAAGTAAATTTCCCTCCGCATCCACTAACTGCATAATACCTAGATTGTTTTTCCCTGATAAATACGATTTATTATATTCTTTCAGCTTGTCTACAGCATCAGTATCATAATACAGAACAAGCATTTCCAGTTTTTTACTTCGGTCTGTAGTGCGGTCCGGAGCAAAAGCAAATGTCAGCAGTAATGTTCCTTTTCCACTTCCTACAAATCCCTCTCCGCTCTCTTTTACAAAATAAGTTCCAAGGATTACTTGATTCTTTTTTTGTAATGCCTGCTTATACCAGTCTGTTTCAGAAACCTTATCTATAGTGATTTCACTCTCTATGTAGGTCTGATATCCGTTCTTTAAATAAAAGCTGAGTGATACCAGATTACTTGCCGGTTCAAAAGCCAGATTTCCACTCTGCTGTAACAATTGGAAATACTCATATCGAAGTGTTGCATCATCTGTATCCATTAATGCTGCATAATCCAGCATTTCGCTATTATTGGTATGAACCAAATGAGAAAGACGGAGTGACATTGCTTCTACATCCCGTATCAATTCATTCGCTACACTTTGCTGTGTTGTACGAATTTGTTCCACCGCCTGGACTTTAAAACGCTGATTGAGTATAAATAAAGATATCATCAAGACCGCAAGCAACGGAATAACAATAAATACTGCAAACATGCGATAATACATCTTCTTTAATGGTAATTTGATATTTTTCAGGTTCATAGAGACCTCCATGAAAAAGTTCTTTCATCAAAAGCAAGTTTATTATAGCCTCATTTTATCATTTGAATTTTGGTTTTTCAATATTATTTTGATACCAGTGCTAAAGTGCCTACCAGCTTTTTCCTAAATTCTTTTATTCTATGAATGCCGGAAAATCCTCTATTCTACTATCTTCCGGCAAATATCCCTCTCGTTTAAACTCTTCAAACCGTTCTTCTAATAAACACGGATAAAACTCTTCCAGCGTTTCCAAACATATTCCACATAACATGCAAGGATATTGAGAATACAATTGCTTATAGCAGCATCCTCCATCAACATTAATACTGTTACTGCTCTCCTCATAAACTATTCTTCCAGCTCTGTTTTCCGGAATGTCTCTATTTTCATCCGGAATATTTGGCGTATGACCATGTACAATACACTCTCCGGAGTTTTCATTTCCATGAAGAGTACGCTGCCATATATATGCATGATTTAGTTCTTCCTGAGAGAGCGCATTATCTCGGCAATACCAGGCATGTACAATACGATAGTGCTTCTCTATGCCTTCTGCATCAGTCAGCGTAATTAGTTGATTGTAAGGAAGGCTCTCAAAAAAAGCCATGATTGGCTCTAATTCTTCTATTTTCAATTTGTCCCGTTCTTCTAACCGATAATAAAAATCGTACTTCGTTTTAGGCTCCATGGAGTCTTGGGCTGTTTCATTTTTCCAGTTTAGCCACTTTGCATACCAATTTAATACCATTTGTTCGTGGTTTCCACGTACAGAGCGGTACTTACCATCAACTGTAATATTCTCCATTGCCCACTCCAAAACCTTCCACACCTCAGAGCCACGGTCAATCAGGTCTCCTATAAAATAGATAATTGCATCGGAATCTTGTGCTTCTATCTTTTTTAACAGTTTCATCATTTCATCAAAGCATCCATGTACATCACCAATGACGTAGTGCATATTCATCCCCCATTTCTAATTTTACAAATTCCCAAAATGGTTGTTTGTTTAATTATAGCAGAATTCTTGTTTTTCGTCATCATACTACAAACATGGCATTTTCAATATATCCTTGTACAGAAAAAGCTTCTAGAGGTATCAGTTTCTATACCTCACGTATTTTACCCCGCTATGAAAATAGGAGTTACCACCGAAGTGATAACCCCATATTCTGTAAAGATGCCATAGGTAAACTTAGCAAGCGAAATATATTGATATCTATTCTCCATCTCTATTTCCAGCATTTGTTTCAATCGGACTTTTGGGCTTGTTTAATTTTTACGTTCAAACTTCACCGTATATTCATGAACAATATCATCTTTTCTAAGTTTATACACTCGCAACAAATCATTTATTGTTCCTACGTCATAAAGATTTCCGCTCTGACATAATTCAGTATAAAAACCACGAATATTATTTCTAAATTTTGCTAATTCATCCTCTGTCGTTACTCGCATATTTTCATCAGGAGATGCAAGATCATCTACAACTTTGGCAGGATGAATCATTACAGGAATGCAATTATTCGGATAAACATAGTTCTCCTTGAACCAGTTGATTGACCCTGATAATTGATTACAATAATCCTTTTTTATTGTTTGTGTAATTGCTTTTGTTTTACATTCAATCACCAAATATAATCCTGCATCTATCGCCCATAAATTATCGGGACCATACCCACCAGTTTCTTTATCCGGTCTTGAACATATAAAGCCAAGTGCCGTTCCTACCTGATTTAAAGCATCTTCAAATTTTTCATAATCACCGCCGAAATATAGGTTTGCTAAAACGCCATCTAAATATATCAACAACTCATTTAACCCTAACGCTTCCGATGCTAAGTATGCTTTAATAGCCTGAGCCTGCGGAATATTATTTATGGTTTTCTGATATTGTATTCCATTGATTGGTGATAATATGGCTGCACTCAAATTTTTACCAGCAGTAAGTATTTCTTGAGAAAGAATCGCATCATACTTGTTTGTATATTCAGCTTGTATTTGGCACAAATATCCTTTAGTTTTTCTATCCCTTTCAGAATCTTTTATCCGTTTGATAAGTTCAGCTGCTTCTCTCCATTGATTATTCATGGATTTTTCAAAAGCTTTTCTTTGAGCCACTATTTTTTCGTCTACTCTAGCCTCATTCGAATATTTAACCGTTGCCAAACTCTCTTTACACATCGTAACCCATTCTGGGTTCTTCTCTAAGGAATAGTCTGCCAATTCAAATATTTGACTAATTGTTGGTTTTGAACCGGTTTCACTAACCAACAAATCCCACAATTGCTTTGAAAGATCATATTGGCAGCGTGTGGCCGCACTAAAAAAATCAATTCCTCTATTTCTTGAAAGCACATCCGCAAGTTCATCTCCCATTAGAACAACGCAACACTCATCGTCATTTGAACGTACTCCTCTTCCCATTCCTTGTTCTATTCTTTGAATCTGTTCTCTCAATAATATTGTACTCTGTGGTGCAACACTTTGAATATATCTGTCTTTAATACTGTTTAATGGCGGAAGCCCATCTATAACTAACATTCTACATGCGTCACCAGGCAAATCTATTCCATCATATCTATTAACGATTATTATTCTTCCTATATGCTTTCCACATTTTAATAATTCTATTTCCCTCTCTATATTATCCCTTGTCACAGTACAAGTTCCTTCAGGATCCCAAAATCTTGCTCTATTGAATGATGGCACAAGTATTACAACATTATATTTCTTAGCAATTTCATCAACTTTTTCCTTAATCTCATACTCTGTAATATCACTATTCACATACTTTGGAAACAGCACAAGCCTATCGCCAATATCATTAGCATTTTCAGGGGTGATGATATTATTCATATCATCTGCATTTAACCCTAATGATGATACAAATACGCTATCATCGGCTAAGGTGGCACTCATATAGATTCGTCTATTAGCATCTGCAAGACTTGCTATTTTTTCTATATCAATTCCTTTAGGAGATATTTCTATTGAAGATCCTGTTATTATACAATCACATGCTTCTAAACTATTTTCAATTAATGGCAAACCAAAATAAATAGATGCATTTTCATTATTATTGTATTTTTTTAATATTCTGTATACATTCTCCTGTTGCCTTTGCCATTCCCAATAAGGTACGAGTATATTTTTGCGATAATCCTTCATTTCGATAACGTCTATATAATCTTTTGGATTATAATCTTTCAACATCGGCCCTAACAAACCTATGAAATCGTTATATACATCGGATCCTGCTTCAATTCTTATCATGAATTGACTAGTAATCTTATCCATGCACGCATGCACATCATCAATAATGATACTACCAATTGGATAATTCATCCCCCATGCTTTCATTCCAAAGCAACTATGTCCATTAACAATAGTCTGAATCGTAGTAACAAGAATTGCTTTGGAATTGGAATAGTTATAATCATCTTTATCCTCGGTAGTTGCAATGCCCAACTTCTTGGCCTCATCAATAACCTGTTTTACCAAATAATTATCCGGCACTGCATAAATTGCCGGCCCTTTATTTTCATTAAGACAACTTTGAAGAATCATTAAACCTACTACCGTCTTACCACTACCTGTATTCATTTTTAATATAATATTCTTCTCATCCCTTATATCAAACCATTTCTTCCATATCTCGCTCTGTACATCCCGAGGATATCCATAGCCCATAGCCTTTGAAGGTAATGTCATAAATATTTCTCTTGGCTCAAGCGCTTTTGTCTTTGTACTTAAGCTTAATTTTGATAATAAGTTCATATCACTTCACTCCCAACATTATAAATATTACATGGTCTAGCGACCTTCCTTCTCTATTTCCTCTTGAATTATATCATAAAGCGTGCACTCATAACAATAAAATATTAAGCTCTTTGAATAGTATCTTCGTAGCATTCACCGTCAATTGGGACTATATTAAACAAAGAAGCCACAGAGACTGCTTTTTAGTTCCTATGGCTTCTTTTCTTTTTAACAGCATTGTATATATTCAATCAAATCTTCTTTTAGGATAATATACTTCCCACATATCATAGGTGCTTCTATATACCCATCATATATGGTGGTTGCTGACTTATGCAGATATTTATGACTTCCCATGGTTCTTTGGGATAAAAGTAGCCAAGGTGGATATAGAGGTGTACATCAAAAGATAAACTTAAAATCCATCTTTTAAGATAGTGAAAGGTATCCACCTTGGCTTCGCTATATGAGAAAAAAGAATATGTCATTTGGTAAAGTTTTACATGGTATTTTATCTATGCAACACCGCCGGCGTTAAGTACATCAGACAGGCAGCTCATACCTTTTTTTACAATTTCCATATTGCCCAGAATATTTTGTACCTCTTCTGCCTGATCTTCGATGGAAGTACTGATTTCGCTGGTAAATCTTACGGATTTCTGGGAAGTATGTTCAACCTGCTGCATAGCACTAAGAAGCTGGTCCTTAATGTATACAATATCCTGCAGTTCGTCCTGCAATATCTGGGTAACTTTTATAACATCCTCGGATGATTCAAGCATTATCTTAAAAATTCTTACGGTGTCCTCTAATTTTTTATTTGATTCACTTACAGCAATACTATTGCGGGTAATAACTTTGTGGGTATCATCCACAGTAGTTATGATATCTTTTAAAATAGAATCAATCTGACCGGTTGCCTGGGAAGATTCTGACGAAAGAGAGTTTATCTCATCGGCAACTACTGCAAAACCTCTGCCTGCTTCTCCGGCTCTTGCAGCCTCTATAGCTGCATTGAGAGCAAGTAAATTGGTCTGCTGGGCAATATTCCGGATACTTTCTATAATACCACTGATGGAATTGGACTTGTGGGAAAGTTCTGTTACACCATCGGAAGCAATCTGTGTAGCTTCTATGGTTTCATTAAATGTTTTTGATAATACATCGATGGCTGCCATTCCCTCGTCGTTTTTCGATTTTAAACCCTGCATAATGTCTACGGTCTGGAGGATGCGTTCCTCAGAAGCAGCAATCTTTTCATTAAGATTTCCCAGAATAGTAAGACTGCTGTTTACTTCTTCTATCTGGACATTGGCACTATTTGTAATTTCGGTGGTTGAGGCCGTGATTTCCTCAGTGGTTGCCTGAAATTCCTGAATCGAATCAAAAATCATTGCAGAAGAGGCTTCCAGACTTTCAAAAGTATTTTGTACATTGTGCAGAATTTCTTCTGATTCTTTTCCTTTTTCTTCGATTACATTAAATAATATATTGGTACGGTAGCTGATAAAGGTACACGCTGCAAATAATATAAGATAAACGATACAGGTAAAAATCCATCCGATTATGCCATGAAGCTTTAGAAATCCTGCTGGAAAGGCAATCATCATACCTGCATTAACAACGATAGTAACAATGGTACTTACCCGGATCAGCTTTAAATCATAGTATGGAACCAGAAGAAGGGTTGCAACAAAATAGTAATGTGTCAGGCATACATAACTGTCACTTTCAGGAGTACTGCAAATAGCGGCAGTAATTGCACCGATGACTGGCGGGATGCAGGCATATACATATTTTGCTCTTGGGCCAAGCTTTTTTTCCAAGAGTTTTGTTATGATTGCGCACAATCCTGATAGAGGGAAAATACATTCACGTATGCCACCATTTAAGAATATCATAACAAACGCCCAACCGGAGATAGCGACACCGAGAATATAAACAAATAAGATGGTATTTACCAGTTTTTCTTCATTTCTGACTGATTGTAGCTGCATAGAACACTCCTCCTTTTTAGCTTTTGTACAATAGAAACTTATGTACAAGTTCATTTTCTTATGGAGAATTGTACTATATTTGTAATAAGAAGTATATATTGTTGACGAAAACGACCTTATTTATAACGAAAATATCTATAGAAAAACGTTATAGGTACAATGTTACTTCAACATGAAATTCTTTCTCATCATAGGAAATATGCAGTGTTCCATGATGACTTTCGACAATTTTACGTACATTGGCAAGACCATATCCATGATTTGCTCCCTGCTTCGTGCTTAGAAGACGTTCTCCGTAGGTTACTAATTTGCCGGAATAGCTGTTTTTAATATCAATGATCAGCATTCCCTTATTTTCAAGAATGTGCAGGTGAATGTATTTTTCACAGGAATCATTTGCTGCCTCAATGGCGTTTTCGAGCAGGTTGCCAAGAATGATATTAAGCTCATATGCTTCCAGTGCAATTTTTCTGGAAACTTTCAGGTGTTGTTCAACCTTTATATTGAAACGCTCTGCCTTTGACAAACTGTAGTTGATAATGGCATCCATTTTCTGATTGCCGGTTTTGACGTATTCTTTTGGGTTGACAAGGGAATTCTGCATTTGTTCCAAATAGTTTAAAACATCTTGGTTTTCTTCTTTTTGCGCCATAGCATAAATTCCCTGCAGATGATGTTTCATATCATGGCGAAGGGCATGAAATTTATCCTGGGATTCTCTCATAACCTCCAACTGATTTTCAAATGATTTGACAGAGCGTGCTTCCTGCTCAATAACCCGGAACAAAAATATAGAATGTTTGCTGATAAAGTTACAGGCCACATACAGGATTATGTAAAAAAATCCATTATAAATCCATCCAATCAGAGGATGAAGTTTTAAAAAACCTGTCGGAAAAATAATCAACAGTATAGCATTGGAAAGAATGGTAACAAGGGCATTCATCCTGAGAAGCCTGGCGTTGTAGTATGGTATAAGTAAAAGTGTTGCCACAAAATAATAATGTGTAATACTCACATAGCTTTCACTATCCGGAGTGCTGCATACCGCATTTGTAATAGCACCAATGACAGGAGGGATACATGCATATACGTATTTTGTGGCACGACCCAGTTTTTTTTCACCCAGTTTTGTTATGACTGCACATAAACCGGAGAGAGGGAAAATACATTCACGGATTCCACCATTTAGGAATATCATAACTGCAAGCCAGCCAAACAGTGCAACTCCGATAATGTATGTGAACAATACATTGTTTATTAAGTGTTCTTCGTGTTTAAAATACATTCGTTCCATGAAAAAGTCCTCCGGTATAGACATTTTTTGAAATGACTTTTTGTTAATATTCTTTCATAGTTTGACGCAGCTTATCCTGAATGGCATTGCGATAAGTTTTGCTGATGGTTAATTTTTGTTCGTTTCGTAAAATAACTTTGTCGTAATGAAAACGACTTATGAAAAATTCATTGACAAGGTAAGATTTGTGAATTCTAATAAAATGTTTTGGTGCAATCTCCTCAATATCAGACAGTTTTCCGTAAAATTCCCGCTGCTCCTCCCTGGTGTGAATAATAACTTTGTGATTCATACTCTGAAAGTACCAGATAGAATCATAGGGAATCTGGACAGTGCCGTGTTCTTCTTTAAATGTAAATAGTTTACCTAAATGTGAATGGTGTTTAAGAAAACGCTGTAATACTTTTTCTATATGGGAAGCGAGGACCGGCTTTACCAGAAAGTCCATAGGCTCCGTTTCAAACAGTTCCATGGCATGACCTTCTTCGTGGGAAATGTATACAAGCTGCATCTGGTAATCGAGCAAATTTTCACGAATATATCGGCCGAGACTGACACCATCCAGCTCTAAAAATTCAATATCCAAAAAAATCAGGTCAACTTTATTGCCATCTGTCAGGTGCTTTTGAAGAGATTCCGCAGTGTACCACATTGATATACAGCACTCCATATTTAATTTCTTTACAATGACATCTAAATTGTGTCTGAACTGATGGCAGAATATCCTGTCATCATCGCATACTGCTATCTGATACATAGTTCCCATCCTTTTTATGAAAATTGCAGTGTTAATCGGGTATGTAATTTAAAATAGCTTAAAATATATTTTGTGTCAAGAGTGGAGTTGGGTAGGAAAAATGTATTAGAACTTTGGTTTTTTTGCTAAAAATTAAAATGGATTGATGCTTTTTAGAAAAATAATATAATTTGCAGAGGTGAATATACTGTTTGCGAATAAAAAGAGGAGCAATAATAGTGAGTTTTAATCAGAAAAAAATTCAAAAACTCTTGTCAAAGTTTATCTCTTATGATACAATAAAAACAGAACAAATGTTTGCTTTGGAAAGAACGGAGATGAGCGACGTGCATTTTATTGTCGATTTTGAAAACACCGACTGTCGTGGTCTGAAGGGCGTACAATACCTGCAAAGAGAAGATAAACTTGATATTTTTTTCAGCCAGTGCTGTTCCAAAATTGAAATGGAATACTGGGAAGCAATCAGAAATGCCGGATGCGAGTTCCAGATTTGCAAGCTGGAGCATTCTGGTCAGAATGCGCTGGATTTTTATATTGCTTCCCATGTTGGTGAACTGTTTGGACAGGGCTGTTCTGAGCTGGTTGCCATCGTAAGCCGGGACAAAGGATTTTCTGCCGTTCGTGATTATTGGCAAAAACCCGAAAAGGGAAAGAAAATTGTATTGAAGCCGGATATTGAACAGTGTATTTTGTCCTCTAACGAACCATCGGAACGTCGGAAAATTATCCAGTCCAGAAAGCAGATTATTTTTTTGGAACAGGAATTTAAACGCTATACAGAACACCAGCGCCGGATGCAGATTTTAGGGGAAACTTTTGCCGGGCGGCTGGAGAAGAGGGAAGTTGAGGAGTTGGCAGAACTTTTGGAGAAAGGGCAGAGGGGCAGAGTGCTTTATCTGAATGTGCTGCAGAGGTATGGAAGAGAGCTGGGGCTGTATGTTTACAGAGAGAGCAGGAAGCTGCTGGAGGGAGGATTGTGCCGATGAAGGAAGAGTACTGCATTTCACCCCTGCAAAATGCATCTTACCGTCCCTTTTGTTGTAACTTTTTCTGTTTTTCATTATAGTCAAAGTATCAAAGAAAAAGGAACGGTGATTACTATGAAAAACAATTTGAAACAAAACTTAGGGCAGATGAAGGAAAGTAATGAAAAAGGACGTAAAAAGAGACCACGAAAAGCACTAATCATTGCAGGCAGTATTGTACTACTGTTAGCAGCAGTGATTATTCTGGTTCCCAAGCTGTTATTTACTGACTATGAAGGTCTTCCGACAACGGGACCTTATGGGGTAAAGCAGGTTTCCGCCATTCTGGTGGATGAAAAACGTTTGGAAACTTTTGAGGATGACGGTTCCTATCGGGAAGTTCCGGTTTACTTCTACTATCCGGATGTGACGGACAGTGCAGCAGGGGAACAGGAAGAATTTCCGCTGGTTATATTTTCCCATGGTGCCTTTGGGTATTATCAGAGCAATACCTCCACTTACATGGAGCTTGCCAGTCATGGCTATGTAGTCATTAGTCTGGACCACCCATATCATTCTTTCTTCACAAAAGACACAGAGGGAAAAACAATTACAGTGAATACAGAGTTTTTACAGCAGGTCATGTATATTAATGAAAATGGCACGGCTGAGGATGAAATTATAGCCCTGTCCCATGAGTGGCTGGAACTCCGCCTTGGTGATATGGATTTTGCACTGGACAGTGTAAAACAGGCGAAGACATTGCTGACAGGTACATGGAAAGAAACTGCCGGAGCTGCAGGTGCTTCCCAGGCGGAAGAGAACAGGCTGCCGGATTATTGGTTTGTCAATGGGGACAGTGCCACAGAACAGGAGATTCTTGCCGTGCTTTCCATGACGGACATCGAACATATTGGCCTTATGGGACATTCCCTTGGTGGTGCCACCAGTGTCACTCTCGGAAGGACACGAGACGATATTGATGCGGTAATTGACCTGGATGGTACAATGCTTGGTGAGGAATTCGGGTTTACAAATGGTGAGTACGAATTTTATGAAGAAGCTTATCCGGTACCGCTGCTGGCAGTCAATAATGAGGAACATCATTGGGAAGGCCGGGAAGTAGAAACATTATATGTTAATAGAGTTGTGCTTGAAAATGCCGTGGATGCCAGATATACTTATTTTAAGGGCAGCGGACATATGAATTTTACAGATTTACCGTTGTTTTCTCCTGCTCTGGCATCACTTCTGGGTACTGGGGAAGTGGATGCCAGGGAGTGTATTATAACCATGAATGAAGTGATACTGGACTTCTTTCAATGTTATCTGAAAGATAGGGGAGAAGTGACGGTTAAGGAGTGTTACTGATTTAATGGAAGGATAGCAGAATCAAAAGTTCAGGTCACGGAATAGAAATCAGAACTACAGTAATTTTGCGAAATGGGGTACAGAATGGAAATTAAACTACTGAAAATTGCAAAAACACAACCGGAGCTGCTGGAAATCCGTTGTCATGAAATTACCGGGGAAATTCGGGAAATTGTCACTTTTGTAAAAACGAGGCAGGGTCAGCTGACAGGAGTACAGGAAGGGCGGCAGTTTGAAGTTCCTGTGCCGGATGTCTGTTATATTGAAGCAGTGGACAATAAGGTATTTCTTTATACCCAGAAACAGGTCTATGAAACCCGGCAGAAGTTATATGAGCTGGAGGAGCTTTTAAAGGAAAAATATTTCCTTAGGGTGTCAAAATCCATGTTGCTGAACCTGCTAAAGGTGCGTTCCATAAAACCTGCGCTGAATGGACGGTTTCTGGCAGTTCTGTTTGGTGGTGAAGAGATTATTATTTCGAGAAAATATGTACCTGAACTGAAAGCGGCATTGAAAGGTGGTGCAGAGTGATGCATGGAAAAGATTTTATACTAGACTGGCTGAAAACTTTTTTTCTGGTCGTAACTTTAATTAATGCAGCAATGTTTATTATGGGGTTGTATTTTATGCCGGAAAACCGCTTTGGATATGAGGCTTTTGCGGCACCTCTTATTTATGGACTGGCAGGTTGTCTTCCTAATGTGGTAATGTACTCCAGACGGGAACTGAAGGTAAAGGAACTTTTGGTACGGAAGGTATTACAACTGGTGCTGGTGGAGGTACTGGTCTTGTTTGCGGCATTTTATGATGCAGGAGAGCAGTGGCTGAGGGCAGATATTATTGTCAGTGTTGCAGTCAGTATTTTTGTAATTTATGTAATTGCCAATGTGTTTGACTGGGTACAGAATACGTTGTCAGCCAAACGGATGACAGAGGAACTGTTGCAGTTTCAGGAAGCAAAGATGAAACAATAACAGATAGTAGACGCAGTTGGAGCCAAAGACCGGAAGGAATTGAAATTTTTTAAAATAGTGTAAAAAAACAAAATCCCTGTATAAAACTGTATCATTCGGAGAAACTAGGATTGAATGATAAAAAGAAAGGCAGGGGTTAATGTGAAAATCAGTGATGTTTTCAAAAAGCGGGCACTTGTTGGTGCTGCGATTTTTTGTATCACGGCAATCGCAACTGTGGGTGCATTAAGCATAGGAGGAAATGAGGAGGAAAATACACCGGACTCTTTGGTTGACTTAAATGAAATGGATTCTTCGGGAAAGGATTTGCAGCAGACAGCAGATGCCGGAAAAGAGACAGATCCATCGCAGACAGCTGGTGTTTCTGAAACGGATGCAGGAGAAGTGAAGGAAACAGACCCATCCCAGGTAGCTGGTATTTCTGAGACAGAACCAGGAGAAGTAAAAGAAGCAGATCCATCCCAGGTGGCTGAAATTACAGGAACAGAACCAGGAGAAGTGGCGGAAACAGACCCGGCCCAGGTGGCTGAAATGACAGGGTCAGAAGAAACAGACCCGGAACCGGCAGAGGTATTAAGTCCACAACTGATTGCGGAACAGTTAAACTTTGACAAATCCATGGGGCTGTTATGGCCGGTACAGGGTGAAGTAGTGATTCCGTATAGTCCGGATCATGGTGTATACCACTATACACTGGATCAGTTTGGAACCAGCGAGGCGCTGGTACTGTCTTCCATGGTAGGAACAGAGGTAAAGGCAGCAGCTAAGGGTGTGGTGACCGCTATTGAAGAGGACAGCCGCACAGGTACTACGGTAAAACTTGCACTTGGAAATGATACGACACTGGTATATGGCCAGCTGGATGTAACAGATTTAAAGGAAGGCGATGTAGTGGAGGCAGGAGAATGTCTTGGTACAGTGGCGGAGCCAACCAGATATTATGTAGTAGAAGGTCCAAACCTGTATTTTCAGGTTTTGGAGGGCGAGGCAGCAATTGACCCATCCATGCTGCTGCGGGAAGAATAAGTTTATATGAAAGCGGTCGGTAAAGCTGGTACGGTAACAGGCTGCTGTTTTGGCAGCAGAATGGATATGTGTTAGAAAGCCGACCGCTGTATTGTCTGGGTGAAACAGGGGTATTGAAAGAGAAATTTCAGGGGTGTTTCTCTATGTACCAGCTTTTATACTATAGTATATGCAGGAAAAGAATAAAATGTGAATAAAAAACTGGTGCACAAATTTTTTGTGTACCAGTTTTTTATGAAAAGTGCTTTAAATAAGTTTCTTATATTTAACAGCTACATAATAAGCATCGGTGCTTCCAGCAGCTGGTACATGGTTACAAAATGACACATGCTGCCTGCAAGAACAAAGCAGTGAAAGATTTCATGGGAACCAAAATTTTTATGCAGACGGTTAAATACCGGGAATTTGCAGGCGTAAATGATACCGCCGATGGTATAAATAATACCGCCTGCCAGTAACCAGTAGAATGCAGTCCGGTCCAGCAGGGCAACAATATCTGAAAAAGAAAATACGCACAGCCAGCCCATGGCAATATACAATACAGCAGATACCCACTTTGGACAGTTAATAAAAAAGACACACTGCAGAATGCCAAGCAGGGCAACACCCCAGACCAGAAGGAATAAGGTGGTGCCTCCGGAGCCGTTTAAAGTAATCAGGCAGACCGGAGTATAAGAACCGGCAATTAAAACATAAATCATAATATGGTCCATTTTTTTCAGCAATCGGTTTGTTTGTTCGGATAAATTAAACGTATGGTAAATGGTGCTGGCAGAATACAGTAAAAACATACTGACAGCAAAAATGGCAAGTGAAATCAGGTAAATGGGCTGTCTGTCCTGTGCTGCCTGAAACAGTAATGGAAAAGCAGCCAGTACGACCAGGATTGTACCGATAAAGTGGGTAATGGCACTTCCCGGGTCTTTTGGATGTGTAATGTTGTTTTGAAAAGTTTCTTTTGACATAGTGAACTCCTTTCCTGAGATATCCTGATTATATACAGTTTAAACCAGTAACAATTCGTTTTATTCTTCCATGATAAAATATGTTCCAATGGTTTTAAATATAAGTGTGTCGTGTATAAAAAAATGATATATAGTTTTTAAAACTACGTATGGTGTAAATAAATACTACAACATAAAAGGATGAATTGCAAGAGGTTTAGAAAATTTTTATAATCAGACATCTGCTGTCTGTCAGAGAAAGAACTTTCCTCTTGCATAGTTCAGGTAACATAGAGTAAAATGGATGGATAGAAAGGAGCATAAAAGGATGAATATTCAGATTGGTGATGTAGTTACTTTAAAAAAACAGCATCCATGCGGCAGTAAGGAATGGGAAGTACTCCGTGCTGGCATGGATTTTCGCCTGAAATGTAATGGCTGCGGCCATCAGGTTATGATACCGAGAAAACAGCTGGAAAAAAATATCCGGCAGATTGTATCTAAAGAAAATAAGCCGGAATGAGAGAGTGCCTGTATGGAAAAGGAAGCGTGGAGATTTTGTAAGAAGTGTCTGGTGCGGGATTTTGACGAAGGAGAACTGTTTCAGACAATGAAGGAATATATTGCAAGAATTGAGGAAGAGATAAAAACTTCGGAAGAGGAGTATGAAGCAAGGCTTCGGATTTGTACCGAATGTGAAAGTCTGATGAACGGAATGTGTGGTGTCTGCGGGTGTTATGTAGAAATGCGGGCAGCGGTAAAGACGCATTACTGCCCGGCCGTAAGAAAAAAATGGTAAACAGGAGCGGGAGGAATTTGAAAGAATGAGACGGGTATTCAGATATTTTTATTGCATTGTACTGACGGTGATACTGGCCGGCTGTTCCAGAAATGAGAGTGTAACCTTGGAAACAACGCTGACGACAGTAACTCCGGTGGAGACAGTGACACTGGAACCGACAGCAGTCCCGGAGGAGACAGTGACGCCGGAACCGACGGCAACACCGGAACCGACAGCAACACCGGAACCAACGGCAACACCAGAACCGACAGCAACACCAACGCCAACAGCAACGCCGACACCGAGACCGGCGGTAACGCTGACTATGGTGGGGGATATACTTTTACATACCAGAGTAGAGGATTACAGCGTTCAGGAGAATGGAAGCTATAATTTTGATACGATATTTTCCAATACGGCAGAACGGATAGCAACGGCAGATCTGGCACTGGTGAACCAGGAAGTAATTATTGGAGGAGCAGATATCGGAGTGTCGGGATATCCGGCATTTAATGCTCCTTTTGAAATTGGAGATGCCCTGGTAAAAGCGGGCTTTGATATTGTACTGCATGGAACCAATCATGCCCTTGACAGAGGGGGAAAGGGTCTTATGAACTGTATAAATTTCTGGGAGGAGAATCATCCGGAGATTGGTGTACTTGGTATTCATGACAGTGCACAGGACCAGGAGGAACTGTATATTGCAGAAGTGAATGGCATTCGTATTGCGGTTTTAAATTATACCTATGGTACAAATGGAATTCCTATGCCGGATGGAATGCCGTTTGCGGTAGACATGCTGAAGGAAGCTTCCGTGATAGAAGACCTGCAGCGTGCGGAAGCGGAAGCCGATTTTACCATTGTTTGTCCGCACTGGGGTACGGAATACCGGCTGAAGCCGGATAACAGCCAGAAACGGTGGGCAGAACTTTTTCTGGAATATGGGGTGGATCTTGTACTGGGAACCCATCCACATGTAATTGAACCAATTGAGTGGATGACTAATGAAGAAACCGGAGAACAGATGCTGGTGTACTATTCCCTTGGAAATTATGTGAACTGGACTTCCGAATCGGGGGCAGGGATTGCCAACCGGATGGTAGGCGGAATGGCGGATGTGACGATTGAACTGGATGAAGAAGGAAAAGCGTATATTGCGGATTATGGGGTAGATGCTGTAGTGTGTCATCTGGAAAAGAAGAAAAATGGTATTACGGTATATCCTCTGGCAGAGTATACAGAAGAACTGGCGCAGAACAATGCTATTCTTTCCCAGGATGGAAATTTTTCGCTGGAGTACTGTGTGGATCTTTGTAACCAGGTATGGGGAGAATTGTGGAAGTAAGATTAAAATAAATATGCACTGTGTTTTTTTATACGAAAGTGGTATAATGGAAAGAAAGCTGCAAAACGGTTGTTTTGGACAGCGGAGCAAAGGAGGAATAATGTATGTTAAATGGAGGTAAAGACAAAAAACTGATTAAGGCAATTGCAGAGCTTCGCCCGGTGGATAATGGGGCTGGTTCCCAGGCACTGCTTGATGTACATGCCCGTCTGATGAAAGGAAGAACATCTTTTGAATCGGTGATTACCGGTTCTATGGCCTCTGCCATGAGTATCAGCAATCTGGATCTGCAGGTGAGTGACAGAGTGGAGGAACTGACAGAGATCAGTTCCAGTTTATCAAGGACTGCCCATGAACTGAGTGATATTTCAGCAGAAACTGCAAATGTAACCAAAGAAGTGGCTGTAGCACATGACATGCTTGCGACATCCATTACGGAGATTGCAGGGGATACCATGGAATGTCTGCAGGAAATTGAGAAGAGTGAAGAAAATATAGTCAATATTGAGAAATTATCCAAAGAAGCAGAAAAAGATTCCAAACAGATGCAGATGGATATGGCAGATCTGATGAATGTGATTGGGCAAATGCAGGCCGTGATTGCTTCCATTAATGCCATTTCCGGACAGACGAACCTGCTGGCACTGAATGCTTCCATTGAAGCAGCCAGAGCAGGAGAGGCGGGTGCCGGTTTTGCAGTTGTGGCAGAAGAAATCCGCCAGCTGGCAGACCAGACCAAGAATCTGACCAGTAATATGGCTGAATTTATCGGCAACATCCAGACGGCTTCCCAGAAGAGTGTGGAGAGTGTGGATGTGACGGTAGCAGCATTAGACCAGATTAACCAGAATCTGACTGTGATTGTAGAAGGAAATATTGAAAACAGGAAGCGGCTGCAGGATATTAACGAAAATCTGACCAGTATCGCAGCTACCAGCCAGGAAATCAGCAGTTCCATGAATGAGGTGGAAAACCACGCCCAGCAGTTGGACGAAAGGGTATACAGCATGAGCCAGGATGCCGGACATCTGGATGGGGTCAGTCAGCATCTGAGTGAGGTTGTCAAGCCGATGCTGGATATTGAAAAGACACTGCGGGCTACGAACAAAGAAGCAGGAAGAATGGCACTGGATCCATTCTATATGCCGGGAAATGCAGTATTTATCAATGCGGTTAAAAATGCAGTAAGCGCCCATCAGAACTGGCTGGTGTCCCTGGATAAAATGATTGCTGATGGAAAAGCCCAGCCTCTGCAGACGGATGACCACCGCTGTGCCTTTGGACATTTTTATTATACAGTAAAACCACAGAATGCAGAAATTCAGAAAATCTGGTCCGCTCTGCGTGACAAGCACAAACAGTTCCATGCAAATGGCGGACAGGCGATTGAATTATTAAAGAAAGGAAATCCGGCAAAGGCAAGGGAATATTATGATAAGGCGGTATCGGTTTCCAGACTTCTGATTCGGGATTTTGAAGATATGATTGCACTGGCAGAAAAACTGGATAAGGAAGATATCCGTATTTTTGAATAAAACAAATAGCGTTTGAAAGGGCAGAATAAGTGAAAAAGTAGTTGACAAGCATGGTTCGTTATGATAAAATTCTGTTTTGTGACGAGTAAATTTTTCCTTGCTCTTTTCCACGGAAAGGGGCCAGAGACCAAAAGGAGGTGCAACACAACTATGAATCAGTATGAATTAGCCTTAGTTGTAAATGCAAAAGTTGAGGATGACGTAAAGACAGCTACAGTGGAAGCTGCAAAGGCGCTTATTACAAGATTCGGAGGCGTTGTAACAAACGTTGAAGATTGCGGTAAGAAGAGACTTGCTTACGAAATTCAGAAGATGAAAGAAGCTTATTACTTCTTCATTCAGTTCGATGCTGATGCTACAGTTCCAGCGGAAGTTGAACAGAGAGTACGCATTATGGACAATGTCATCAGATTCTTATGCGTTAGACGGGATGCAGAATAATAGGAGGGATTCCTAAATGAACAGAGTTATCTTAATGGGTAGACTCACTCGTGACCCTAACATCAGTTACTCCCAGAGCGGAGATAATATGGCGATTGCCAGATTTACTCTTGCTGTGGACAGACGCGGCAGACGTCAGGAAAATGGCGCTGACCAGCAGACAGCAGATTTTATCAGCTGTGTATGCTTCGGCAGACAGGCTGAATTTGCAGAAAAGTACCTGAGACAGGGAACGAAGATTGCTGTAACCGGACGAATCCAGACAGGAAGTTACACAAACAGGGAAGGTCAGAAAGTTTACACAACCGATGTTGTGTTAGACGATATCGAATTTGCAGAGAGCAAGAATGCACAGGGAAGCGGAGATAATTCCTATTATCAGGGTGCGCAGACCTATCAGGCTCCGCAGAGACCAGCACCAAGTGCAGCCGGAGATGGATTCATGAACATTCCAGATGGAATAGACGAAGAATTACCATTTAACTAAAATGGAACAGTCGATTGGATAAGGAGGTAATAACCATGGCTATGACAAAGACAGATAAGCCGGAAAGAACAGACGCTCCTATGAAGAGACGCGTTGTTCGCAGAAGAAAGAAAGTTTGCGTTTTCTGTGCAGACAAGACAAACGCAGGTATTGATTATAAGGATGTTAATAAGTTAAAGAGATACGTATCTGAGAGAGGTAAGATTCTTCCTCGCAGAATTACTGGTAACTGCGCTAAGCATCAGAGAGCTCTGACTGTAGCAGTAAAGAGAGCACGTCACGTTGCTTTAATGCCATATACTCTGGACTAATTTCTTTATAATTTTATAAGAGATTTTATAGACACCGTAACGGTCGAAAGGCTGTTGCGGTGTTTTTAGGTTACAGGAGAAAAGCCTTTGAACTTTCCTATATCATAAAAAACCTACCGCATCTGCTGATTTGCAGGATGGTGCGGTAGGTTTTATTATGCCTGTTTATTCTTCTGGTGTTACCATAATTGAGGCTCCATAGCAGAGGTCATCTTCAAATCCGTATAAGTAAAGATCTCCTCTGGAAGCATAATTGTTCAGGTCCTCCAGAGTAGCAGCTTCAAGTCCAAGAATTGCCAGTGCTTCATTGATGAAGGAAAGAGCTTCTTCCGGAGTTTTATGGAAAATAGAAATCTGAAGCAGTTCGTGGGAAATTGCATCAAAAGCAATACCGCAGTATGCATCATAGTTTTCGTTAAGAAGATAAATATGTTCTTCCATATAATGACTGCAAACGTTATTATCTTCTACAAAGCCGGAGATGGTGTAATTGGTGTATACTTCCGGTGTCATAGTAGGAAAAGTTTTTGCTCCCAGATTTAACAGTTTCTGGCGTACTTCATCAGAAACCGGATATCTGTCGTAGCCGGTAGAAGGCTTGCCTATAGCAAGAACTTCTTCTTCCAGTGGAATAAAGAAGACAAAACCATTTTCGTCAATGTTATATCCGGTCATGTTCATGAATTCATCACTGTAGTTTTCATCCAGAATAAAAGGTTCTTCGTCTTCTGGTAATACGTAATCTTCTTCTTCCCCGGAACCAAGGAAAAGATCAGCCAGCGCCGGATAATCTGTCATCAGCTGTTCTAAATCAGCGGAAAATGTTTCCATGTCCAGATTTGCTGTCCAGGTATCCAGGTCAACAGATTCCTGAGGCATTGGAATTTCGGTATAATCACGGAAGTCTGCCTGCACATCAAGGGTAGCAATCAGCATACCATAGGAAGCAATGCTGAGGGAGAGATCCGCTTCTTTCTGGGAAACAACAGTGGCTTCCATAACGATGGAGATGCCATCGACAACAACAGTGTAATCGTATTTTAAGGAGTCACCGGTTTTAGATACCTCCATGGTTAATTCCATGGTATCAGCAAGCATATGAACGGAAATATTGTTTTCGTCCTTCATATGGTATTCTACGGAGATGTCGGATTCTCCTTCTGCTGCAGCCGGAACAGTAAGAGTACCGCTGCCTTCACCGGTGGTTACAGAGTAGAAAGCAATGTCATCGGTACCATTGTCGGAACTATAAAGGCAGAAACCGGCAGGAACACTGATGAAAACTACCGGCTTGGAAGCCTGTGTATCAGGATAAATTTCCCATGCAAAGGAACCGTTTTCGTCAACATAGTAGTTCATAACAAAGCTGTTGAAGTTTTCAAAGACAATGGTATCCAGTTCTGTGGCAAGTTCTGCCGGTGTTAAAGGATCTGCCGCCATTGCATCGATGACTGCCTGAAGGTCTGTGGCAGAAGCGCTGACGGTGTGCTTTTCACCGGTCATGGTATAGTCACCGGTACCGATGGAAACAGCTTCCTCGCTGCCTTCCTGTGGCTGGAAACAATCTATAAAACGCTTTAAATAAGTAGAAATAAGTTCTACCATGTCTTCACCTGTAGTAAGGCTGGCAGAATCAATGGTGGTGTTTGTACGGATGACCTGGTAAGCGTCATCAGACAACAGACCGGAGGCAGAAGGAGATTCCACCTCTTCCCACTCCAGTGTTTCCCCGGTGGAATCTAACAGTTCTTCTAAAGAAAATCCTGCATACTGGTCAGAGTATTTTGGCAGGTTAAAAAAGAACTGGTTCATGTCGGTGAGCATCTGGAAGTTCAGAAGTTCTGTTTCACCTAAAGAAAAATCAAAATTACCTGCCAGGGTATCCTTGATGTCAAAACTTCCATTCATACCGATAGTATCTATACCGGTCAGACCAAAAAGTCCCATAATTTCAGAATTGATGGTTAAGTCCATGGTCATATCCATACCGATACCGTTACTGTAATCCACGGTTTCTTCCGGAGTGTACTCCAGCAGATATTCCACGGAATCAGACAGACTCTGCAGGGCAGCAAGTGCCTTGTTTTCAGGAACCGGGGTCGGAGTTGGTGTTGGGGTTGCAGTTGGAGCTTCTGTAGCTGTTGGTGTGGCAGTTGGTGTAGGATCTGCCGTTTTCTCCTTATTGCAGGCTGACGTAAAAAGCAGTGTCAGCAGGAGAAACATACTCAATAATTTTTTCTTCATCGTTATCCTCCTCATAAAATCGTAAAAATTGAGATACAGCACTTATTTTATGCTTCTTTTGGTTTGTTGTCAATAAGCTGGTTGTTTTTGGAACGTTTATTGACTTATTTCCTTTGGTAAGATACAATAGAAGAAAGACATAGACTGCACGTTCTGTTTGGTACAGGGGTTAGGAAACAGGACGTACGATTGGAATACAGTTGCGTTGATAAATCAGATTGGATGAGGAGAAGGCATGATGGAATACATGGAAAGGGATTATTTGACGAATTTGCCGAACCGGCGGAGTCTGTACCAGTTTTACCTCGATAAGGAGCAGACCAGCCGGATTCATGCAATGTTTCTGGATGTGGATAATTTCAAGAAAGTAAATGATATTCATGGTCACAATATGGGGGATCAGCTCCTGGTCTGTATTGCAAATTTTCTTCAGAAGGAATGTGGAAAAGGTGGGTTTATTTCACGTCTGGGAGGAGATGAATTTGTTGTCCTGCTGGATGGAACCATGCCGGAGGATGAGGTTACAGGACTGGCAGAGCAGCTGATTGCAGATTTTAAAGAGATGGATTTCCGGCAGGATGTACTTTCTCTGATTTCCTTAAGTGTGGGTGTTATCCGGGACCAGGATGTCCGGCAGCCGCTGGATGATATTCTGGCAAAGTGTGATACTGCCATGTATCAGGCAAAATGCAATGGAAAAAACCAGTATATGCTGTACAGCGCATTGGATTCCACCTTTGAAATCAGCAAGAAAATAGAAGCAGAAATGGAAGCTGCCCTGGAAAATGGGGAATTTCATATTTATCTGCAGCCGAAAGTAAATATGGTAACTTCAGAGCTTTGCGGCGTGGAAGCACTGTCGAGATGGGTACATCCGACAGAAGGGATACGGCCGCCCAAAATGTATATTGGTCTGTTTGAAAAAAATGGATTTATTTCCCGGCTGGATATGTATGTATACGAGCAGATGTGTAAAATCAAGAGTTCCTGGAAGGGAACAAAATATGAGCACATTCCTATTTCAGTAAATATGTCCCGACTGCATTTGTATGACAGAAAGTTTCCGGATAAGCTGGAGGAAACAGCGCAGAAATACCAGGTAGATACAAAAGAACTGGAAATTGAAATTACAGAAAGCACATTTATTAAAGACAGTGATGAACTGATTGCTGTGGTAGGAATTTTAAAGAAAAAAGGCTTTCTGGTTTCCATTGATGATTTTGGTTCCGGTTTTTCGGCTTTGTACCTCTTGAAAGACCTGCCGGTGGATACCGTAAAGATTGACCGTGGCTTTTTGCAGTCTTCTTCCAATGACAACAGGGGAAAGACGGTATTGCGCAACATTATTACATTATGTAAAGATTTAAAAATGGATGTGGTGACAGAAGGAATAGAGACAAAGGAGCAGGTAAATTTTATTATCAGCTGTGGATGTCAGATTGCCCAGGGATTTTTCTATGCTAAGCCACTGCCGCTGAATGAGTTTTATATGTTTGCGGAAGAATATATCGGGAATTCCAAGGATAATTACACGTTCCGGTTTAATGGCAGCCTGACATCAGAAGATGGAAGTCTGAAAGGAAAGATTGTAGGTCAGGGACTGTTTTTTGGCCAGGGTATTTTTTCAGACAGTGGCTCCATGTACTTTCCAGGCGGTCCGCAGGAACAGAATCTGGTGATTCTGCCGAATGAAGTGCTGGTGAATGACAGTTTTACGGTTTCCATGTGGATACGGCCCCAGGCTTCTGTTGCCTGGAGTGCGGCACTGTATGTCAAGTTTGAAAGTGGTTTTGCCAGCGTGGTTCCTTACGCATGGGACGGAAATTCTTCCTTCCGTATCCGTGATGCCAGGGCGGTCAGTGGATGGTATGATATTACAGCCTGCCAGCTGAGGGAAAATATCTGGTATCATTACGTGGCTACGTATAACGCAAAAACAGAAAGTGCCATGGTTTTTATTAATGGTGAGCCGGTAGGACGTCTGGAGAATATTCCGACCAACCGTTTTGTAACACTGGTAATGCTGGGAGGCGATATTTATCAGCCATCCTTTATGGGAAATATTTGTGAACTTGTGTTTTATAATGAAGTCAAGGACTATGATTTTATCAGGGATTTACACCGGTCCTATGTGGCAAAAGATAATTTTATTGCGTTTGGCTGAAAAGACACTGAAAAATCAGGGAACCGCTGAGGAAAGGCAATAAAAGATAACAGGACACCGGCATGATTCCGGGCGTTTGGCAACATTCGCTGTCTGGAATTGTTCCGGTGTTTTTTATGAAATTTTATTCAATTTAACGGATTGCTTTTTAATGGGAAAACAGGTATAATAAGAACAGAAGTTCGATTTTAAAACCGGCAGGTGGAGTACAATGGACAAGGATAATTCAGATAAAAAATATGATGCGTTTAAGCGTCCTGAACAGAAAGAATCCTTTGGGCAGGAGGAGTATTATGAAATAGAATATGACGCCGGTCCATTTCCGGGAGTGGGCAGATTTGTCCTGAAATCCCAGAAGATTGAGCCTCCGGTGCGGGATGAGGTGCGGGAGCGGTTTGACCGAATGCGGGATATTGCCCGGAATTACCGTCAAAATCTGTATTCCAGCAATAAATTTTATGACAGGCGGGTACAGTGGGAGAATGCCCGGATTTTTTACAAGCAGGGTGTGTTTATGCAGGATTTTGAAGACTCGTATGAGGAAGAGGCAGAGTATTCTTCCTACTTTCCAAATTACCAGATGATGGGATACGAGCAGCTTCGTACTTATTTTACATGGCGCACCAGGGTGCGTCAGGGTGTGGTTGGGAAAACGTCACTGTCCTATGCCTATTTATATTTGTATGAGCTGATTACAAATATCGGTGTGGAAGGTCCTCTGGAGGGACTGGAGCAGCTGATGTTTTTCTGGCAGGAGTACCGGGAGTTAGATGCTGCCATAGACAACCACGTTCCGGGCTGGATTAAGGATTATCACATTTATTATGACCTGCCCCATTCTTTCCGGGAGTTTGTAGAAGGTGTGGGATTGCAGGAATTTTATCCGGAACTGGCAGAGGAGGACCGGTTTGAACTGTTTTACCGCGTGTCGAAGTATGATATCCGCAAATCAGCGTTTTTTACCGAAGAGAAAGAAACGCTCATTCGTGACTGCTTCGACCTGGTGATGGCGCGGCTTTCTACAGTGCTTGCGGAAAACGGAGTGTCTTTAGAAGACACTATTTTCCAGCCGATGAAGCACATGGCAGCCTGGCAGCCCTTCCGGGATTCCCTGTTTTTCCCGTGGAACAGTCAGCCGGACCGGACGGTAATGATTTCCCAGAAGGAAATTTATGTGTGCAGCCGGAATGAATGGGCCTTTAGCAGCGTGATTACCACAGAGCGGGGGAAAAAGCTGTTAGGTTATGTATTTAAGCAGACAGAGGCAGTGCTGCGAAGGCTGACAGGCTATAAGCATAAACTCCGGGCAGATGTGGCTGCGGTGAGCCACGAGGCAGTGCAGATGCTGGAAAACGCAGGAAGCTCCCTGGAACGGCTGGTGACGGACACCGTGACAGAGGTATACCGGGAAAGCACGAAAACAGTGGTAAAGGTGGACCCAGGTATACTGCAGCGAATCCGGGAAGAGGCATATATGACCCAGGAGAAGCTGACGGTGCCGGAGGAGGAAGAGTGGAGCTTTTGTGTGGTGAAACAGCCGGAAACAGGGAAAGGAACGGAGCAATGGAAGAAGGACGGCAGTGGGAACAGGGAAAGCGTGGAGAAGGACGGTCCATGGGAAGAATTAAACCGGTCCCTGACGGAAACGGAACGACAGGCGCTGGTACTGATATGCTCCGGTTCCGGTGATTTAAAGGGCTTTGCCGATGCCCAGGGCATTATGCTGGAGGTTCTGGTTGATGGGATTAATGAAAAAGCGATGGACGCCGTAGGGGATGCCCTGTTGGACGAAGAATTCATGATTTATGAGGATTATATAGAAGAAGTAAGGGAGCTGGTGGAAGGATGATGACAAAGCAGGTACCGACAAGAATAGCAAATGTTTTAATGAATGCATTGAAGGGCGGTGTGGTACCGCGGACAGGGCTGGAGTATATTACGGTAGGCCGCACCCAGGAAATTGCCGCAATTTTGCATGATATCGAAATGATTGAGGAAGGCAGTGCTTCCTTCCGTTTCATTGTGGGCAAGTACGGAAGCGGCAAAAGCTTTCTGCTTCAGACTATCCGTAATTATGCCACAGCCAAGGGATTTGCGGTGGTGGACGCAGACTTATCACCGGAGCGGAGATTTGCCGGGACGAAGGGACAGGGGCTGGCTACTTACAAGGAGCTGATTCAGAACCTTTCCACCAAGTCCAAGCCGGATGGCGGGGCTTTACCGCTTGTGCTGGAAAAGTGGATTTCCGGCATTCAGATGGCGGTAAAGACAGAACAGGAGGCAGAGGGTGAGGAGTTTGACAAGCTGGTGGAGCGGCAGATTTATGCGGTGGCAGGTTCCCTGGAGGGCATGGTAAACGGGTTTGAATTTGCCAAGGCGGTGGTTCTGTACTGGAAGGCCTACAAGGAGGATGACAGTGCCTTAAAGTCCAACGTGCTGAAATGGTTCCGGGGCGAGTATGCTACCAGAAAAGAAGCAAAAGAGGATTTAGGTATCAATTTTATTGTGACAGACGAAACCTGGTATGATTTTTTAAAGCTGTTTGCTGCTTTTTTAGTAGGTGCCGGATATAAGGGGATGCTGGTGGTGATTGATGAGCTGGTGAATATTTTTAAGATTCCAAACTCCATTACCAGAGCAAATAATTATGAGAAGATTTTGACGATGTATAATGATGTTTTGCAGGGAAAGGCAAAGCACATCGGTTTTCTGATGGGCGGCACGCCCCAGTGTATTGAGGACAAGTATAAGGGTGTATTCAGCTATGAGGCGCTGCGGTCCCGTCTGGCGGAAGGACATTTTGCCACGGCAGATGTAAAGGATATGTCCGCACCGATTATACGGCTTAAAATGCTTTCCCAGGAGGAAATGTACATTCTGGTAGAAAAGCTGCTGCATATCCATGCCCAGCTGTACCACTATGAGCCTGCCATGACACAGGAAGATCTGGTGTATTTTCTCACGGTGGAATACAACCGCGTGGGTGCGGAAACCCACATTACGCCTAGAGAAATTATCCGTGATTTTATCGAGCTGTTAAATATTCTGCACCAGAATCCGCAAAAGACGATTGCGGAAATTTTAGGCAGCAACAGCTTTGCCATGGCAAAGGGCGGAGTGCCGGACGAGGAAATTCAGGAGGAATTTCTGGAATTTGAGGTGTAATATATGAACGTTTTTTACCGACTGGCTCCCTTTATCCAGGATTATATTTACCGGAATGAATGGGAGGAGCTCAGGGCAAACCAGGTGGCGGCCTGTGAGATAATTTTTGACAGCGATGACAATCTGCTGCTGTCTTCCGGGACGGCCTCCGGCAAGACGGAGGCGGCCTTTCTTCCGGTGCTGACGGAGCTGTATGAGCATCCGTCTGCCTCTGTGGGAGTACTGTATATTTCTCCGTTGAAGGCACTGATTAACGACCAGTTCAAGCGGCTGGACCAGCTGCTGCTGGATTCCAATATTCCGGTGACAAAGTGGCACGGGGACGCATCCCAGACCCAGAAGCAGAAGCTGGTGAAGAACCCGGAGGGGATTCTGCAGATTACCCCGGAGTCGCTGGAAAGTCTGATTACAAATAAACGGGGTGCCTGTATGTCCCTGTTTTCTGATTTGCGTTATGTGATTATTGACGAAGTGCATTATTTTATGCGGGATGTGCGGGGCGTCCAGCTGCTTTGTGTGCTGGAACGGCTGATGAAACTGACAGGGGTCAATCCACGGAGAATCGGTCTGTCGGCAACGCTGGGGGATTTGTCCCTGGCAGAGGAATGGTTAAACACCGGCACGGGACGAAAGTGTGCTTCTCCGGTAACAGACGAAGGAAAAAAGCGGGTCCGCCTGCATGTGGAGAGGTTTGTTAATTATGCCGACAAGCGGGATGTGGACGAATATGATGGCAGGGAGACCGGAAATGGCAGTTCTTTTAACGAAATTGGGGACCGGGAGCATTACGAGTATCTGTTTAAGCAGACGTTGGACAAGAAGACGATTATTTTCACCAACAGCAGGGAAGAAACCGAATTTGTCATGGCGCATTTAAAGGAAATTGCGCTGAAAAATAAGGCTCCGGATGTGTACCGGGTACACCACGGCAACGTTTCTGCGCTGATTCGGGAAAGTACCGAGGACGAAATGAAGTCAGCGGATGAAAAGATTGTCACCGGAGCTACCGTAACATTGGAGCTGGGCATTGATATCGGTTCCCTGGACCAGGCGGTGCAGATTGGTGCGCCATTAAGTGTGTCCAGTTTCGCCCAGCGACTGGGACGCTGTGGGCGCAGAGGACAGGTGCCGCAGCTTCTGTTTACCTTTGTGGAAAGCATAAAAATCAATTCCGGGGATGTACTGGGACCGATTAACTGGGACTTTGTCAGGACCGTTGCCATTATAGAAATTTACCTGCGGGACCACTGGATTGAACCGATTCCACCATTAAAGCATGCCTATAACCTGTTGTATCATCAGACCATGAGCTGCTTAAAGAGCAATGGTGAAATGTCAGCGGCAGCGCTTGCACAGAGTGTACTGGCTCTTGGGGCCTTCCGGCATATTCCGCAGGAGGACTATAAAAAGCTTCTTTTGCATATGCTTGATATAGACCAGCTGCAGCGCACGGAGCATGGCGGGCTGATGATTGGCAGAGAGGGAGAAAAGGTGGTCAACAGCCACAAATTCCTGACCGTCTTTCTTGCTCCGGAATACCTGTTAGTAAAGGACGAAAACCGTACCATTGGCACGGTGGATAAGGTGTACCCGGTGGGAACCCGGTTTGCCCTGGCTGGCCTTTCCTGGGAAACGGTAGAGGTGAACGCCAAGTCCAAAGTCATTTTTGTAAAAAAGGTTCCCGGCATTTCTGTAGTAGACTGGGATGTGGACTTCAATGCTGACCTGCATACCGTACTGGTGCGGAAAATACGCAGTGTCCTGAAAGAAGATACCCTTTACCCATATTTGAGCGACCGTTGCAAAGAGCGCCTGGCAGAAATCCAGTATATTACCCGTAACAGCGGTATTCTGGATCATCTGGTGACACCACTGTCGGATAAAAAGTTTGCCATTTTCCCATGGGTTGGCACAAGGCAGCTGATGACGCTGCACTATGCTCTGTTACAGCGTGGGATTGTGAATAAGCTGCCATGGAGCAGAGCAGTGTATCTGGAAGTAATCTTCCGGGGAACGAAGGAAGAACTGGAACAGATAATCCGGGATATCCTGAAAAATGACCTGGATTTATACCGTCTGCCGCTGCCCGAAAAGGTGCGGATTGACGGCAAATATAATGAGTTTGTGCCATGGGAACTTTTGCGGAAGCAGTTTATTGAGGATTATCTGGACTTTGAGGGACTCCGGGAGGATATTATGCTGTAGTGGGAAGTATCCCAATGTCCGACAGAAACGTACAAATGTAGGAAGAGCCAGGCGGACATGGATAATTGTCCCTCCGAAAACTGCCTGAGAATAAAATACGCCAATAGCAAAGAAAGGTCTTGCTATTTCCGCAAAAAACTGGTACACTAATGAAATAAATTTAGTGAATTAAAGTGGAAACCTAAGTGGAGAATGTCTTCTTCACGCAACAAGGAGGATTGTATGGAGCAGTTTTACATCCCGGAAGGGTATAAATCAGAACTTGACATCAGAGAAACCCAGAGAGCAATTAAGAGTGTAAAGGACCATTTCGAGCGTCAGCTGGCAAAAAAGCTGAATCTGACCCGTGTGTCTGCACCGTTATTCGTAAAGCCGGAGTCCGGTCTGAATGATAATTTAAATGGTGTGGAACGTCCGGTTTCCTTTGGTATCAAGGAGCAGAACGATGCAGAGGTGGAAATCGTCCATTCTCTGGCAAAGTGGAAGCGTCAGGCATTAAAGCAGTACGGCTTTTCTTATGGAGAGGGTCTGTACACGGATATGAACGCTATCCGCCGAGATGAGGACACCGACAATCTTCATTCTATTTTTGTAGACCAGTGGGACTGGGAAAAGATTATTTTACAGGATGAGCGCAACGTGGAAACGTTAAAACATGTAGTGCGCAAGGTATATGCAGCCCTTCGTGAAACCGAACATTACATGGCGGATAAGTATGAGTATATTGAAGAAATTCTTCCAGAGGAAATCACGTTTGTGACGACCCAGGAATTAGAGAATATGTATCCAAATGATACGCCGAAGGAGAGAGAACACAAGATTGCCCGCTTAAAGGGTGCGGTGTTTATTATGCAGATTGGCGGTAAGTTAGCTTCTGGTGAGAAGCATGACGGCAGAGCACCGGACTATGATGACTGGAACTTAAACGGTGACATTATCGTGTATTATCCGGTTCTGGATATTGCGCTGGAACTTTCTTCCATGGGTATCCGTGTGGATGAAAATTCCCTGGCAGAGCAGTTAAAGCTTTCCGGCTGTGAGGACAGGGCAGAGCTTCCGTTCCAGAAGGCAATTCTGAACAGAGAGCTGCCATACAGTGTGGGCGGTGGTATCGGTCAGTCCAGAATTTGTATGTTCTTCTTACATAAGGCGCATATTGCAGAGGTGCAGGCGTCCATCTGGCCGGAGGAAACGTTGCAGAAGGCGAAAGAGAGAGGAATACAGTTTTTATAAAATTGAAGTAAAAGATAAGACTCCCGGAGGTATCCTATCCTTTGGGAGTTTTTTTGTGTGATAGGAAAGTGTTCCCTATAATACCAAAAGGCTTCGCTAAAATGCACATTGGCATGCAAAGTGGAATTTTTCTCTTGACCTTGCCCTTAGGACAAGGTTTATAATCAAATCAGATTAATCGAATACATAACAAAACAGCATACTCCCGGGAAAGCAGTGAAAGGAAGCGAAACGGATATGAAAAAAAGTGAAATGAAGGAAACCTATACGATTGGGCAGTTAGCAGGGCTTGCGAACATTTCCACAAAAACTCTGCGTGTTTATGAAAGAAAAGGCCTTCTTCTGCCGGTGCGCAATGAGGAAAATGGATACCGGTTGTATGGGGAAGAGGCGGTTCGGACATTAGAAAAAATCCAGCTGATGAAGTATCTGGATTTTTCCCTGGACCAGATCGCGGAGTTTTTGCAGCTGTATGAGAATGTCAGCAGGGAAGAAATGCTGCTGGCGCAGAAGCGTCTGTTGGAAAGAAAAAGAGAACAGTTAAATACGGTAATTGCCCATGTGGACCGGGCGGCAAAGGAATGCAGGGGTGAGGAAATGGACAGTAATTCTTTCTTAAAGTCGCTTGGGAACATTGTGAAGAATCAGAGAGCGGATGAAGTGGTGGCAAGGCTGAGCAGGCATTCTGACGAACCAAAGGGATGGTCAAGGTTTGTGTTTGAAATGGCAGGATTAAGAGCAGGCATGCAAGTACTGGATGCCGGGGCAGGCTGGGGAAATTTGTGGCGTTATAATATGGAGCGGCTGCCGGAGAATCTGTCGGTAACCTGTGTGGACAGGCATAATACCCATGCAGATACATTTTGCGAGTATATGCAGGAGCAGAAGGACTGTCTGGTCAGCCGGAACTTTGATTTTGTCTGGGATGATTTAGAGAGTATGACATTTACTCAGACATATCACTGTATCTTTTTCAATCATGTAGCGTTTTTTATTCAGGACAGGGAAAAATTGTACCGGAAATTTGTAGCAGCTCTTTCTAAGAAGGGCGCTTTTATCTGCACCTGGGGAGGTTTTCTGTTCTATGAAAAACTACAGGTATTGCTGTGGGAGTTTTTGGAAGATTGTACTGAATTGGAGAAAGAATACGAGAAACATAAGACAAAATTACAGAAACTGGAAGCGGAGCTTCGGACAGTATTCCCTGTGGTAGAACGTCATGCTTATATATGCAGGCTGCATTTTGACACAGCGGAGGAATGGATGGAGTATATTCTGCAGGTGTGTCGTCCTGCCAGGGAAGTGCTGGAACAGAGAAGAAGCAGTTTTTTACGCTTTTTAGAAAGTAAAAAAGTGCAGTCAGGATTTGAATTTGAGCGGGATACTTATCTGTTCTGCTGTCGGAAGGAGGAATTGTAATGCCATCCAGAATGATTCATTATCTGATTGCGGAGCGTATTGCCTCACAGATACTAATGAAAAATAAAAATCGTTTTAAAATTGGTTCTCTTTGTCCGGATATGTCCTGTAAGGAAGATGGTTCCAAGAACCAGACCCACTTTGTGGAGCTGAGTGGGGAGCAAAAGGGAATAAACTGGCGAAGGTTTATGATGAAGTATGGGGAAAAAATGAAAGAGGATGATTTGTATCTGGGGATTTTGTGTCACTTAATAACAGATGGAATATGGTTTCATGAAGTAATGGAGCTACAGATTCGTGCAAAATTGAAAAATAAGGAAGAACGATATCAGAAATATCAGGAAGGATACCGGGATTTTCACCGTCTGAATTATATTTTACGGGAAGAGTTTGCTTTGGTGTATGAATTGACAGAAGACCGGGAACTGGAATTAGAGGGGATACATCCAGAGTTTTATGAAGGGGTATTTGGCGGTCTGTATCAGGACTTTTTTGAAGAACCTCCGGCGGCAAAAGAAGAGCTTGCCATATATACGTATGAGGTGACAACTGCCTGCATTGAATTGTGTATCGAAGAGTGTGTTCGGGAAATCAGGGCATTTCTGACGGGTATGGAACCGGGCAGACCAGAGCGGTATTATGTGCCAGCAAGGGAAAGGTGAGGAGAATGAAGCAGCTTTGTTTATGTCGGTGGAAGAATTACTTGGGTCTGAAAACGTGGTTGCAACAACAAAAGAAATAGTGAAGGCGGTGTTGGAGTCAGGAAAGCCAGTATTGAAAAAGAGTGATTTTGTGAATGTAAGATTTGACAGCAGTACATGGCAGTTGTTTATTTAATACGGATGGTAAAAGGAAACAAAACAGATAACGTCTTGACGGTCTGACAATTGGCTGCTATTGTATCAATTGATAGGATGTGTGTTTGAGAATAAATTTTGACAAAGGAGCTTTTGCGTATGAGAATCATCTTCGTCCGTCACGGACACTCTGACTACACCAACGACTGTCTGACACCTCTTGGCCATAAGCATGCCGCAGCAGCTGCAAAGCGCCTGAAGGAAGAGGGAATACAGCAGATTTTTTCTTCCACCTGTGGTCGTGCGTATGAAACCGCAGAATATACCGCTGGTATGCTGGGACTTTCCATTGAAAAATGTGAATTCATGCGTGAAATTGGCTGGGGTTCTGTGGATAACTTACCGTTATTTGCAGAGGGACACCCATGGTCAACCGCCGATGCCATGGTGGCGGAAAATAAAAGTCTGCTGGAAACGGACTGGATGGAAGTCCAGCCATTCTGCCGCAACACACTGGTGCAGTATGTAAAGAATATTGCAGGAGCCACGGATGAGTGGCTGGAAACGCTAGGCTACAGCCGGGAAGGAAATTACTACCGGGCAACCGGAATCTCCGGGGAAACAGAGAAAACAGTTGTGGCCTTTGGACACGGCGGGGCGTCTGCGGTGATACTGGCTCACTTGTTTAACCTGCCATTTCCTTTTGTCTGCACTACCATGGGACCGGATTATACCGGAATCACGATAGTTACATTTCCGGAGGAGATGGGAAAGCTGGTGACACCACGGTTTGAGATTTTAAATGATGCAAGGCATATTCAGGGATTAAGAGTTGACAATGTGTATGATAACTGATAGTGATAGTGGACAGGAAATAGAATGTTCCTGATTACTGGTTAAAATTGTACCAAAGAAAAATTTATACCATGCAGATATCTTTGGAAGGTAAGTTATTATTCTCACAGATATCTGCATGGTATTTTGATTTACTTTGCTAAAAATGCTCTCATTTTATGCTTTTTTTAACTGGAACCGGGATACCAGGTCATGCATGGTCATAGCCTGTGCGGATAATTCTTCGCTGGTTGCAAAGGATTCTTCTGCTGCAGCGGAATTGGACTGTACTACTTCGGAAATGCGGGCAATACCCATATCTGCCTGTTCTACTGCTTCTGCCTGTACCTGGGTATTTTCAGACAGGGTTCTGGAAGTTTCGGCAATCTTCTGGATGGAGTCTACCACGCCGGTAAGAACGTCAGCCGTACGGTGGGCAACTCTGCTTCCTTCTTCAATTTCATGGAGGGTATTGTTGACCAGCTCTCTGGTATCAATGGCAGATTTTGCACTCTGGTCGGCCAGATTACGGATTTCGTCAGCAACTACGGCAAAACCACGGCCGGCTTCTCCTGCTCTGGCTGCTTCAATGGAAGCATTTAAGGAGAGCAGATTGGTCTGACTGGCAATATCTTCGATTTCTGCAATGATATTTTCAATTTTTCTGGAAGTTTCACTGATACGGTTCATGGATTCTACCATGTGATTCATTTCCTGATAGCTCATCTGGGCATCGTTTGCACAGGAAAGAGCCTGCTGGTAAGCCTCATCCACACTGGAAGAGGTATACTTAAGACCATCGGAAACGGTGTTCATGGTTGCTAACATTTCTTCCACGGAAGCAGCCTGGTCGGTGGCTCCCTCGGCAAGACTCTGGGCAGCCTCGGACAGGTTGGTGGCACCGGAATTTACCTGGTCGGAAACGGTTTCCACTTCTTGCAGGGCATGGCTGATGTTTTCATTCATGTTATTAATGGAAACATATAAGTCCTTTAAGTCACCACGGTAGGCGTCAGCACATTCGGAAGTTACATTAAAGTTTCCTTCGCTCATTTCATGACACATCCGTTCAATATCCATAATAATCATCCGGAGACGCTTGGCCATGTCGTGGGAGGAATTCATCAGTCCGGCAATTTCATCCTCTGCAGTGGAGGTTGGGAAATCGGAGGTAATGTCACCTTCCGCAAAGGAAGCGAAGCGGCCTTCGATTTCTGCCAGCGGCTTGGAAATACCTTTGGAAATAATGGTAGCAATCCGTTTGGAAATAATGCCTGCCGTAAGAACGAGGACTACCATTAATACAATGGCGCTGATTTCCAGTACCTCGCAGATAACCGCCATTTCTTCTTCTTTTTCGATGTTAATGTTCATCAGATCCAGAGTGGCATTGTCCAGTGCTTCATATAATGGAGCCAGTTCATTGATGGCCATATTCTGTGCCTGGCGGCAGAGCTCCTGGTCCGTGGTGGCGCCAATGGAAATAATTTCCGCTTCTTTGGCAAAATAAGCGTCCAGGGCTTCTTCAATCTTTGCATAAGCTTCCTTGCCTTCGTCAGTAATCATGGTATCATAAATGGCCTCCAGCCGGGCTTTGGTATTTTCCACACGGGTGGTATGTTTACCCACCAGCAGGTCAATCTGCTCCTGGTCCTCATAACCGATAATACCACGGGTATTGGAACGGCATTCTGCGTATTCATTCATAAATAAGGCGATGTCACCCTGCGGCAGTGCGTAATTGTCCATTGCTTTTTCAAAGTTGGAAACAACGACCAGCAGGGAAATAATGCCTGCAATCGAACCAACGGATGCAATGGCAATGATGATGTTAAATGCCTTTTTCAGCCGGGCTTCGATACGCATTCCCTTGAAATTTAAAAACTTCCCCTTCTTTTTTGTACTCATAGGTACCTCCTTCCCCCTTAGTAACGAACGATGGGTTTAGCTTTTATTGGCAGATACCATAAGTTGTACTAAGAGAAATAGTTAATTCTGATGTACTAATTATACAAAAAATAGGCTGATTTCTCAAGAGATTTGTGAAAATTTACTTATAGTACATTCGTCCTATAAAAATTAGCTGATATTATATTTAAAATGAACAAAATTTTTTGTTAATTTCGCTCCGGAGTTTCTGCATTTCCTGGATGCTGACTTTACATACTTTCCGGTCATAGGTATAAAAGCCGTTAATCTCGTCTTCCACATCACTGAGCTGGGTATATACACTGCCGCAGCAGCCGGCTCCGATAACCGGAAGAATGGTTTTCTGGTAAGCTTCCCAGACTTTTTTTGTGACTTCTTCAACTTTTTTGCAGCTGCCATAACCGTAAGAAGCATATTTGGCATAATGGTGTCCCGGCACAGCATAGGCACATCCTCCAAACTCGGAAATGAACAGGGGACGTTTGTCCGGCTGCGGCTTCCTGTTGCCAAAGTAAACATGGCGGCTGTCAAAATCATTCTGTTTCTGGGCAAACCAGCCGGAAGTGGAGTCATACAACCGGGTGGCGTCCAGCTTTCTGGCAGTTGTGTACATGCGGTCGCTGTCAAACTGGCCCCAGCCTTCGTTAAAGAGCGTATATACGATAATGGAAGGATGGTTGTATAAATGGGACAGGGTATCTTTCATGTGCTGTTCCCAGAAACGTTTCTGCTGCTCCGGAAATGGGCGGGAGGTATCGTCTGCTTTTCTGAGGCCGATGGTTGGCAGGGCGGTATCCCGCAGGAAGGAATAACGTCCGCTGTTTACCATGTCCTGGACAACCAGCATGCCGTGGAGATCGCAGTAGTAATAGAAGCATTCCGGTTCAATTTTGATGTGTTTGCGGAGCATGTTAAAGCCAAGTTCCTTCATGCGGAGAATATCACGCTCGAATTCCTGTTCCTCCGCCGGGAGAAAGATTCCGTCACAGAAGTACCCCTGGTCCAGTACACCGTGGAGAAAAATGGGTTTGCCGTTTAAGCAGACCCGCTGGATACCGTTTCTTGTTTCGATTCCGATGGTGCGCAGGGCAGAATAGGTTTCCACCGTGTCGTTGCCCAGGGTCAGTGTCATGTGGTACAGAAAGGGCTGTTCCGGAGTCCAGAGGGATGGCGTGTATGGTGTGCCGTCAGCAGTAATAAGACCGCGGAGCCGGATATAACCACGCTTTCCGGTCATGGTAAAGCGGTGTACTTCACCATTGGAGAGGGTAATGGAAATGGTGACAGGGGCGTTATGTTCCGGACGGCTGGTGGTACAGGAAATATGAATGCCGTCCAGATCCGGAGTCAGTTTCAGGGTTTTGATATACGTGTCAGGAACCTGTTCCAGCCAGACACTGTTCCAGATGCCGGAAACAGGGATATACCACATCCCGCCCCGCTTTGTTTTCTGTTTGCCGTAAGGATAAACAGGGGACAGGGTATCCGTTACTTTTACGGTCAGGGTGTTTTCTGTTTCCGGACACAGGACATCCGAGATGTCAAAGGAAAATGGAAGGTATCCTCCGGCGTGTCTGCCGAGCAGTTGTCCGTTTAAGAATACTTCTGCCACCTGGTCCACTGCTTCAAAATGCAGAAGGGTACGGATGCCGGCAGCAGGTTCCGGCATGGTAAATGTTCTGGTGTAGGTCATATGGGACCCGGTGGTTCCCCGGTATCCTGACAGTGTGGACTGGGGTGGGAACGGGATGCGGATGCTGTGTCCGTTTAACTCCCATCTGCCGTTTAAGCTCGTCCAGGAAGCGCGTTTTAACTGTGGGCGCGGATGCTCCTGCCAGACGTTCATGGAATCTCCCAGGGCTTCTCCTGCCATGCTCTTCAGGGAATAGTGGGCGTTTTTTACGGATGGAACAAATCTGCCCAGGAGGGACAGTACTTTTTTCCGGGTGGTTTCTTTCATAAAGGACCTCCTTTTTTACTTCACTATAATTACAGCATAGCAGACCCGGAGTACTTTCGCAAGAAAAGAACGGAGGCGGTTTACGTATAAGTTTCATAAAAATGGCAAGAATTAAGGTAAAAGCTGCCGGATTCATGGGAAATTATTTCTAATATGAAAAAACTTCTTTGACATCGTGGAAGAATGTGGTATGATATACTATGTATAAGTAGAAGTTGAAAAGCAGCGGGCCTGCCTGGTTTGTCAATATATCGGAAGGAAAGAAGGAACAGCATGGTAAATATGCGCAGGGTGCGGCTGATGACAAAGCTCGCCATTTATGAAAAAAAAGAGGGGAAAGAGGACATTAAGCTGGGAAAGTATTTCCGGCGGGACTATGTCCGTCATAAAGTCCTGAATAATATTGTGGCGGTGACGACAGGATATCTTCTGGTGCTTGCCATGATTATTGCCTATCAGATGGAATACCTGATCCGGGAAGCGGTAAATCTGGATTACATCGGTATAGGAAAGATGATTCTGGGCGTTTATATTATTGTGGTGACGGTGTATGTCATGGCGGCCATGGTCGGCTATGGACTGTATTATGATTATTCCAGAAAGAAGCTGGCAAAATATTTCCGTATGCTGCGCAGACTGCGTGGAATGTATCAGGAAGAGGAAGGACAGTCTGGAATGGAAGAGGTGGAAGAAGAATGAAGGTTATGACCAAACTGCTGGAATTCCGGGGGATGGCCCGGAGATTTTTCCAGAAATATCAGCTGATTATTGAGCCGGTATTCCGCTTTTTGATTGCGTATCTGGCGTTTCATACAATTAATAAATCCCTGGCGTACAACACGGCAGTGGCAAATCCGGTAATTGAACTTGGTCTGGCGGCAGCCGGGGCATTTCTTCCGCCGGTGGTGCTGATTCTGATGTGTGGTATGCTGGCGATACTGCAGGTTTACAGTGCATCCCCGATTCTGGCTGCACTCGTGATTGTAATTTTTGCGGTGCTTTACTGCTTTATTGCCCGTTTTTCCGGAAAATACGGTTATGCAGTGGTGGCAATACCGGTTTTATTTGTGTTTAAGATTCCGTATCTGGTACCGCTGCTGCTTGGCATGATTGCCACACCGATGGCAGTGTTCCCGGCAGTCAGTGGTGTTATTATTTACTATGTGTTCCAGGTGATTGAAGAAGCAGCAAAGCGGCAGGATATTACCAGTCTGGATGCCACGCTGGCTCTTTATGTTGATGTAGTGAACAATTTGTTCAAACACAAGGAAATGTTTGTTGCGGCAGGAATTTTTGCGGCAGTCATTCTTATTATGTGTCTGGTAAGAAAGCTTCGCTTTGAGTTTGTATTTGAAGTGACAATTATCCTTGGTGCGATTGTCAATATTCTTGGATTCCTGCTGGCAGACTTAAAGCTGGATATCAGCGTGGGAACAGGTACCATGATTTTAGGCACGGTTTTTTCGACACTGCTGGTATTTATAGCACAGTTCTTCCGGATGGTGCTGGATTATATGTCAGTGGAGCATGTGCAGTTTGAAGATGATGATTATTACTATTATGTCAAGGCAGTTCCAAAGATTGATGTGGCGATGCTGCAGAAGAACGTGACAAAGTTTTCTGAACTGGAAGAACCGGAAAAGGAAACCGGGGAGGACGAATTTGATTTTACCGAGGGACTTCTGCCGGAAAAGCCGGAGGACGATGAGGACGACTTTGAGAAGGAACTGTTTGCAAAGGATACAGAATAAAAAAACCAGGTAACCGGAGAACAGAGCCGGTCAGGAAAACAAAGAGAAGGAACGGTATTGGGGAGTATGGATAACATCTTACGTATGCTGGATAAGTTAATAACGTGGCTTTCGCTGCCAGAAATGAATCCAATGGATTTTGTGGAAATCATTCTGATAGCAGTGCTGTTTTATTATGTCATCAAGTGGATTAAGACAACCAGGGCATGGGTCATTGTAAAAGGACTGATTGTACTGCTACTTGTCTGGATTGCGGCAACGCTGTTCAAGTTTGATGTGATTCTCTGGATTTTCACTAACACGATTGGCGTTGGTATTACAGCGGTGCTGATTCTGTTCCAGCCGGAACTGCGGAGGGTTCTGGAAACGTTAGGACAGCGGAAGATTCTCCCACTGGATTTCTTTGCGGAAAATAAAGACAAAAAGAATGAAAAGTTTTCCGAGACGACGTTAAATGAGCTGGTAAGGGGAACATTTGAACTGGCAAAGACCAAAACAGGTGCCCTGATTGTGCTGGAGCAGGAGATTTCCCTGACAGAATATGCCCAGACCGGAATTATGGTTGACGGTCTGATTACCAGCCAGTTGTTAATCAATATTTTTGAGCATAATACACCGCTGCATGATGGTGCTGTAATTGTCCGGGGAGACCGTGTGGTTTCTGCAACCTGTTATCTGCCTTTATCCGGAAATATGCGGCTGAGCAAGGATCTTGGCACCAGACACCGGGCAGGTGTTGGTATCAGTGAAGTGTCAGACAGCTTTACCATTATTGTATCCGAAGAAACCGGAAAGGTTTCCATTGCCAGGGGAGGCAACCTGATTTTTAACGTGGATGGTGATTTCCTGCGGGCCAAGCTTTTAGAGCTTCAGAAAGGCAGGGAGCAGGAAGTAAAGAACAAAAAGGTATTTCCAAGACTGAGAGGAAAACGGGAAAAATGAAAGAGAAGCTGACAAACAATATCGGACTCAAATTATTGTCCCTGGCTCTGGCGACACTATTGTGGCTGGTGGTGATTAATTCCCAGGATCCGGTGGAGACAAGAACGTTTGAAGACATTCCGGTAACGATTATAAATGAAGATTCCCTGACGGCGAAGGATAAAATTCCGGAAGTGGTGGAGGGAGATACGGTTTCTGTTGTTGTAGAGGCAAGAAGGTCTGTCTGTGATAAGCTGACAAAGGATGATATCGTGGCAGTGGCAGACTTTGAAAAAATTTCCGTGACGGATGCCGTTCCGATTGATATTTCCGTGGAAGGCTACAGCGACCATGAAGTGGAAATTGTCCGTGGGATGAACCAGGTAATGAAGCTTCGTCTGGAGGATTCCATGACAAAGGATTTCCGGGTGAAAATTTCCACTACGGGACAGACCAAAGAAGGGTATGTGATTGGTGACATGGTGGCCAGTCCGAATATGATTACCCTGACCGGTTCCAGTACACAGATCAGTAAAATCAAAGAAGTGGTGCTGATGGTGGATGTGGAAGGAATATCGAAGGATTCCCTGGCTGCCGGCGTTCCTGTCATTTATGATATGAACGGGGATGTGGTCAGTTCCAGCAAGGTAAGTATGAGTGCCGGAGAGATACAGGTAACCATTCCGGTATTAAAAACAAAAACGATACGGATTCAGGTAAAAACAACCGGAGAACCGGCACCGGGCTATGAACTTGGAACGATTTCCTATCAGCCGGATATGGTGACAATTGCAGGTACACCAAGTGACCTGGTTCTGTTAGGGACAACGCTGACTGCATATTGTGATATTACGGACCAGAGCGGTACGGTGGAGGAAAATATTGATATCGCATCGCTATGGAATACAGAATATGAAAGCATTCGCCTGGTTGATGAGGAAAAGCTGGCGGTGACGATTACCATGAAGGAATTTGAAGAGAAAGAAATGGAGATTATGGAAGGAGCCGTGGAAATCCGGGGACTGGATGATACTCTGGAGGCACAGGTGACAGAACTGTCCAGTCACAGGCTGGCAGTAAAAGGCGGGCAGGAAAGTCTGAAAGGGGTAACCCTGGCAGTGCTTGTCCCGTACATAGATTTGCAGGAATATGTTTCGCCGGGAGTGTATACGGTTCCGGTATGTCTGGAAAACCAGGGAGATCTGCTGACACAGGATATTCTGTTTGCGGAAGTTGTAGTTTCCACAAAGGATACGGTGCCGGTTGGAGGCGGACTGGAAAACAATCCAGAGGAAGATACTACCGGAGAAAATGTTGCGGAGCCGGAACTATAAGCAGGCAGTAAGAGGAGAATTAGTTAGAATAAAAGGAAATTTAAGGAGGAATTTATTATGTTAAATTATAAGCGTTATCAGAGAGTACCGGTATTACATATGCCGGACAGACAGTGGCCGAACAAGGAAATTGAAAAGGCACCAGTGTGGTGCAGCGTTGACCTGCGTGACGGCAACCAGGCACTGGTGGAGCCAATGGTAGTAGAAGAAAAGATGGAGTTTTTCAATCTGTTGGTAAAGCTTGGCTTTAAGGAAATTGAGGTGGGCTTTCCATCTGCTTCCCAGATTGAGTATGATTTCCTGCGTCAGTTAGTAGAGCGCAGGATGATTCCGGATGATGTAACGGTCCAGGTACTGGTACAGTGCCGTGAGCATCTGATTGCCCGTACTTTTGAAGCGTTAGAGGGTGTAAAGAAGGCGGTAGTGCATATTTACAATTCCACTTCCACCTTACAGAGAGACGTGGTATTCCATGCCGATAAGGAGCAGGTAAAGCAGATTGCCATTGAAGGTACGAAACTGGTGCAGAAATATGCCAAGGATTTCCCAGGCGAGATTCTGTTAGAGTACTCTCCGGAAAGCTTTACCGGAACAGAAGTAGATTATGCACTGGAAGTATGTACCGCAGTACAGGATGTATGGCAGCCAACACCGGAAAAGCCGATTATTTTCAACCTGCCTGCAACGGTGGAAATGAACACACCAAACGTATACGCTGACCAGATTGAGTGGATGCATCGTCATTTTAAGAACAGAGACAGCATTATTTTAAGTGTACATCCGCACAATGACCGTGGTACCGGTGTTGCCATTGCGGAGCTTGCACTGCTGGCCGGAGCAGACCGTATCGAAGGTACTCTGCTTGGAAACGGGGAACGTACCGGTAATGTGGATATTCTGACTCTTGCTTACAATATGTTTTCCCAGGGTATCAATCCGGAACTGGACATTGAAAATATTACCGAAATTGTGGAAATTTATGAGCGCTGCACCAAGATGCAGGTGCCGGAGCGTCATCCGTATGCCGGAAAGCTGGTATTTACCGCTTTCTCCGGCTCCCATCAGGATGCCATCAACAAGGGCGTACAGGCGATGAAGGAAAGAAACAGCCAGATCTGGCAGGTGCCGTATCTTCCAATTGATCCGTCCGATATCGGCCGTGTATATGAGCCAATCGTGCGTATCAACAGCCAGTCCGGTAAGGGCGGTGTGGCATTCATCATGGATACTTACTTTGGCTACAAGCTGCCAAAGGGCATGCACAAGGAGTTTGCTGACAAGATTCAGAAGATTACGGAATCCCAGGGCGAAATTGCTCCGGAGCAGATTATGGAAGTGTTTAAGAAGGAATACCTTGACATGAAGGAGCCGCTGCACTTCAGAAAGCTCAGTGTTGGTGAAAAGCATCTGGATGAGGAACATGTAGAAACAGAAATTACGCTTGGTTACACAGACAACGGTAAAGAAGAAGAAATAGTTGCTGTCGGCAACGGACCAATTGATGCTGTACTGTCCGGTCTCAGAAGAAAAATGGCACACACCTACAAGGTACTGGATTATACCGAGCATTCCCTTGGTCTTGGTGAAGGTGCACAGGCAGCAGCATACATCCATATGTTAGATACGGAAACCGGTGATACTACCTATGGGGTTGGCATCAGTTCCAATATTACGAGAGCTTCCATCCGTGCTATTTTCAGTGCGATGAACCGCTTTCAGGCAAAGTAAGGATGACGTAAGGCTTTGAAGAATTTAGTTTTGACTTTTAAGAAATATCATTTCCTTCTTTACCAGCTGGTAAAGAAGGATATTCAGTTAAAATACCGCAACTCCTATCTGGGAGTACTTTGGACGCTGCTGGAACCACTGCTTACCATGATGGTTCTGGTGCTGGTGTTTTCAAAATTATACCATAATACAAAAGATTTTCCGGTCTATATTCTGACCGGACGTCTTTTGTATTCCTTTTTTTCCGCTACGACCCGTTCTGCCTTAAAGTCAGTCCGGGCGAATGCCGGTATGATAAAAAAAGTATATGTGCCGAAATACATGTATCCCTGTGCCGGCGTGCTGTCCGGTTACATCCAGTTTCTGATTTCCCTGATTGTACTGGCAGTGGTGGCAGCGGTCTGTGGCATTTATCCGACCTGGCATCTGCTGGAGGCAGTATTCCCTCTGGTAATTGTGTTTATCATGACCATGGGAGCGGGACTGTGGCTTTCCACCTTGGCTGTATTTTTCCGTGACCTGGAATATCTCTGGGGTGTGGCGTTGATGCTCCTGATGTATGCCTGTGCCATTTTCTATAAAGTGGAGACAGTCATAGGGGAAAATAACCGGTGGCTGTTCCGCTTGAATCCACTGTATGCAGTGATTGAAAATTTCAGGGATGCAGTATATGGTAATGCCATGAACGTGCCGGTAATGCTGTATTCCCTTGGCTTTTCCATTGTACTGCTTGTCAGCGGGATCGTTGTATTTTATAAAAATCAGGATAAATTTATTCTGCATTTATAGGAAGGGAAAAAATGTCAGATACAGTATTAACCGTAGAAAATATAAGTGTAAAGTACCGCCTGCCGGAGCAGAAGGTGGATGATCTGAAAGATTATCTGATTAAGATGTTTAAGCGGCAGCTGCGTTATAAAGAGTTTCTGGCACTGCATGAGGTGTCCTTTTCACTGGAAAAGGGAGACCGTCTTGCCATTCTTGGCATGAATGGAGCGGGGAAATCCACGCTGTTAAAGGTCATTGCCGGGGTATTAAAGGCTTCTGAAGGCACAGTGACAAAAAAAGGAACGATAGTGCCGCTGTTGGAGCTGGGAGCCGGTTTTGACATGCAGTATACCGGCTCAGAAAATATTTATCTGTATGGAGCCATGCTGGGCTATTCCAAGAAGTTTCTGGATGAAAAATATGATGAAATTGTGGAATTTGCAGAGCTGGGCGAGTTTATTAATGTTCCGGTGAAGAATTATTCCTCCGGTATGAAGGCAAGGCTGGGTTTTTCCATTGCCACTGTGGTGGAGCCGGATATTCTGATTCTGGATGAGGTGCTCTCGGTCGGTGATGCCAAATTCCGCAAAAAGTGCGAGAAAAAAATTATGGACATGTTCGACAAGGGGATTACGGTACTGTTTGTTTCCCATAGTGAAGCACAGGTAAAAAATATCTGTACAAAAGCGATTCTTTTAGAGCATGGGAAGCTGACCGCCAGCGGGACAGTAGCGGAGGTGCTGCAGGTATATAAGAAGCTGACGGAGTAATTACTCTCCGAAGTGCAGCGGCTCCCTCGTTTCCAGTGTTTCAAAGCAGTAGCCCTCTGTCAGGAGGGTTTCAATAATTTCCGGCAGCAGTTCTGCGGTCAGGTTGTTGAGTGGCGCATCGTGCATTAAAATGACCGGTGCATTTACTTCATATACCCTTGGAAAAATATTGTTCCGGATGGAATAAGCGGTCACTTTGCCCACGGCGTCTTCTGCACTGACATTCCAGTCATAATAGGTGTAGCCGCGGCGGGTCATTTCGGTAATCAGTTCTGTGCGGATGTCTGTGCCATAGGAACAGTAGCTGCCGCCGGGAAAGCGGAAAATAGTTGGGGAAAAACCGAGCTGTTCTTCCAGTTCCTGGCGCAGCAGGTCATAGTCTGACAGAAAATCCGCCACAGAAGAATAAATTTTCTTATAATCATGGGAGTAGGTATGCAGTCCGATGGCATGGCCTTCGGCTGCCGCCCGTTTCATGTTTTCAATCCCTTCTTCACTTAAATCTTTCCCAATCACGAAAAAGGTTGCTTTAATTTCATATTGTTTCAGAATATCCAGAATTTTTCCGGTATTTTTGCTTGGACCATCATCAAAGGTCAGATATACGGTTTTCTGTGGACTGGCAGTGACTTCAACAGCCGCATCTTCCCATGCATACAGTTCAGGAAAAGAACTTTTATAGTCCGAAAGGAGTTCCGGCTGCCGGGTGCTTTCGGAAGCGGCAGTATTTCCCGAAGCTGGTTCGGTATCCAAAGGTGAGGCAGGGAAAGCACCGGTTTCGTTGGAAACGGCGGTCTGGAACAGATTGCTGCGGGCAGTATGGGAAAGCTCCCGTCCCCAGGCAATCAGAAGAAAAAGGATTAAACTAATATAGCAGAGAGAACCGGATATGCTGCGAAATTTCATAGGAATCTGTACCGTTCTGCAGGTGGTCTTTTTAATTTATGCCACAAAAGAACCGGATATGCTAAGAGAGGAAAAAGAAAGGCTGGTACAGCATAAAATCTGCTGTGCCAGCCTTTTGGAAAAGGGTGGGTACTGCGTTATCTTTCCGGGTTTGTGCCAGGACGCTTACTGCCTTGGGAATTGCCGGATTCTTCCTGTGGAGCTTCTGCGTCCGGAGCGGTAGTACCGGCTGTTTCATTGGCTGCTTCTACATCCGCTTTTTTTGCAAGGGTAACATTCAGCGTAATTTCTTCGTATTTACCATTAACGTTCCGCTGTACCTTCATCTCGATGGTGGTGCCGTGGCGATAGGAGGAAACTGCAGAAACCAGCTGGTCTGCTGTGACAATCTGTACACCATTGATACTGGTCACAATATCACCGACATAGAGGTTTGCTTCTTCTGCCGGACTGCCTTCCAGTACGGTTACGATATAAGCACCAATCGGCCAGCCGTAGAAGGAAGCAATTTCATCCGTAACACTGCGGGTGCTGACACCTAAGAATCCTTTATCTTCTTCTGCAAGAATTTCGCGGGTCATCAGCTCATTTAAAATTGGAATGGCGCGGGAAATCGGAATGGCAAAACACATACCTTCCACATTGGTATCGGCATATTTTACGGAGTTGATGCCGATTACCTCGCCTCTGGTATTGAACAGCGGACCGCCGCTGTTACCGCCATTAATGGCAGCATCGGTCTGGAGCAGAACCATTTCGTTGCCGTCTACCGTAACGGTACGGTCTTTGGCACTGATATAGCCGACCGTAACGGACTGGCCGTAACCTAAAGCATTACCAATGGCAATGGCCATTTCACCAAGACGGACATCCTCCGAGTTTCCAAGCGTGGCTACACGGATTTTGGACAGGGTTTCCGCAGAAATGTTTTCCAGCGGCACTGCGATAATGGCAAGGTCCGCCAGAGAATCGGTGCCTTTGATGGAAGCTTCCAGTACGGTATCGTCAATGAAGGTAATTTCGATTTTGGTGGCACTGTCAATGACATGGTTGTTGGTGGCAATCAGAAGCTCTGTGTCATTCATGCCGACAATAAAGCCGGAACCACTGCCCTGGCTTTCCTGCTGGTACTGTTGTCCCCAGTAGGAATAGGTTTTCATAAAGGTGCTTTTCACTGCAACAGTGGCAGCCATATTCTGGTCCACAACCTGGACTACGACACTTTCTGCCGGATTTTCCACTCCTTCAATCGTGCTGGTAGTACCAAGTGTGATGTTGAGCGGAACACCATTGCCTGCCAGGGTTCCGGAGATGGTGCCGTCGGTGCCTGGGGCATTGTCTGACGAAATCTGGATGAAATCTATGCCAAATACTTCGGTGGCAAGGTAAGTTCCACCGATAAAAGCGGCACTGGCAATCACACCAAAGCAGGCAGCACCTGCCACCCATTTCATGGCACGCAGAAACTTATGTTTTTTCTTTGGCTTTTCCGGTTCTGCGGCAGTTTGAGCAGCACCGGAAACCGTTTCCTGACTGTTATCCCTGGTTTCTGCCCCATAATAAGAGGAGGCAGTGTTATAATAATAAGTATGATATGGATTGTTTGCAGAACTGCTCTCGGTGGAAGAAGCAGCACCTGGAATTTCAGTCTTTTCTCCATGAGCATATTTGTAGCGGTATGGGGCGGAAACCGGTGAGGTTTCTGCCGAAGCTTCCACGGGTTCATTTTCTGGTAAGACCGTGGCGTCTGCCGTATCCTCCGGTATGGTAGTTTCATTCATATTGGAATTGTTGTTGGAATCATTGTCAAACTTGTTGTAAAATAAATCATCATTCATAATCAAATACTCCTTTCGTGTTGTCCACGATGTTATCCTAACAGGCTTTTGTGTATAGATTGTGAAGAAAAACTGTTTTTTTTGTTAAAAAGCTTTTGCTTTTGGAACAGTTATGTTACAATGTAGCATGTGACAAATGGCAAAAAATACTACAGTACGGTGCTTTGCTGTAGCATAAAAGTGACTGCTCTGCCGGTATGGTCTTTAGAGACAGAATGGTTACTGATAAAATGAGAGGATATGGTATACTATGATAAAAAACCATCAAAAAACCTTAAACCGGATTCATGTCATTATCGACCTTGTGATGGTGGTAGTGGCGTATGCCCTGGCGTATGGGTTCCGTTTCTTATGGCTGAAGTGGATTCCATTGTTTTATGCCCGGCCGGGAACCTACCTGGAATTCCGGGTGTATATGAGTTATCTCTGGGCAATTCTGCCGGGTTATCTGATTATCCTGCTGACCAACGGAGTTTACCGTCCACAGAGAAGCAGCGGACGTTTTCTGGAAATCATGCGGATTGTAAAATTGAACTGCATTGGTATTTTCTATATTATGACGCTGCTGTTCCTGGTCAAGGAAATCAATATTTCCCGATGGTTCCTTGTATTCTTTTTCCTGTTGAATGTAGTCCTGGAACTGGGATACCGTTTCGTACTCCGCCGGACGCTCCGGAAAATCAGGAAGGAAGGCTATAATATCAAGCATGTGCTGTTAGTCGGCTACAGCCGTACCGCAGAAGGACTGCTGGACCGCATGCAGGCAAATCCCCACTGGGGTTACCATGTCATCGGCATTCTGGATGACATGATGGAAACCGGCACACGTTATAAAGGCATTCCGGTGATTGGTCCGCTGTCCAGTCTGGAGCAGCAGCTGGAGGATTATGATCTGGATGAAATTAATATCACAATGCGGATGGAAGATTATACAAGACTTTCAGAAATTGTGGCAGTCTGTGAAAAAAGTGGTGTCCACACCAAATTTCTGCCGGATTACCAGGATATTATTCCAACCATTCCTTATATGGAAGATCTGGAAGGGCTTCCGGTGGTGCATATCCGCAAAGTACCGCTGGCATCCAGTGAACTGAACCGTTTCCTGAAACGGGCCATGGATCTGGTGTTTGGCAGCATTGCCCTGCTGATTGCGGCAATTCCGATGGCGGTGGTGGCGGTGATTATTAAATGTACTTCCAGAGGACCGGTGCTGTACACCCAGAAACGGGTGGGTTACCGGAATAAAGAGTTCCTGATGTATAAGTTCCGTTCCATGGAATTACAGGAGGAGAGTAAGGAAAAAACGGCATGGACGACATTTAAGGACCCAAGGGTGACGCCGATTGGAAAGTTTATCCGCAAAACCAGTATTGATGAACTGCCGCAGCTCTGGAATGTGTTAAAGGGCGACATGAGCCTGGTAGGACCAAGACCGGAGCGGCCGTTTTATGTGGAAAAATTTAAGGAAGAGATTCCAAGGTACATGGTAAAGCATCAGGTACGGCCGGGAATGACAGGCTGGGCCCAGGTGAATGGCTACCGGGGAGATACTTCCATACGGAAGAGAATAGATTATGATTTATATTATATTGAAAACTGGACTCCGGGATTTGATATTCTTATCATGTTCCTGACAGTATTTAAAGGTTTTATAAATAAAAATGCATATTAAAGAAGAGGATGGAATAAATGGGTGACGATACTATGAATACAATGGACAATCAGGATAATTATGAGGACATCTGCTATATCTGCCGCCGTCCGGAGAGCAGGGCGGGGAAGATGATGAAGCTCCCAAGCAACATTACGATATGTTCGGAGTGCATGCAGAAAACCTTCGATGCCATGAATAATGCACCATTCCCGATGGGTGGTATGGATATGGCAGGTTTTACGCCGTTTATGTTTGGCGGCGGGGAAATGCCAAAGAGTCAGAAAATCAAAAAGAAGCAGCCAAAGGAGCAGGCACAGACCGAAGCGTCCGAAGCACCGGAAGGTGTGTTTGACATCCGCAATTTAAAGCCGCCTCATGTGATCAAGGCAGAGCTGGATGAGTATGTCATCGGCCAGAACAAGGCAAAAAAGGTGATGTCGGTGGCAGTATATAACCACTATAAGCGTGTGTATGATAAAAACCAGGACGGGGTGGAGCTGGAAAAGTCCAACATGCTTATGTTAGGACCGACCGGAAGCGGCAAAACGTATCTGGTAAAGACGCTGGCGAAGCTTCTGAACGTGCCGCTTGCCATTACGGACGCTACTTCCTTGACGGAAGCCGGTTATATTGGTGATGACGTGGAAAGCGTGCTGTCCAAGCTTCTGGCAGCAGCGGACAATGACGTGGAGCGTGCAGAAAAAGGTATTGTGTTTATTGATGAAATTGACAAGATTGCCAAAAAGAGAAATGCCCACAGCAGGGATGTCAGCGGAGAGTCGGTACAGCAGGGATTATTAAAGCTGCTGGAAGGTGCTGAGGTGGAGGTTCCGGTCGGTGCTTCCAGTAAAAATGCCATGGTGCCGATGACAACGATTGATACGACAAATATTCTCTTTATTTGCGGTGGAGCATTCCCGGATCTGGAAAACGTAGTGAAAGAGCGTCTGACAAAGCAGTCCGCCATTGGTTTTTCCGGTGAGTTAAAAGACCGTTTCGATGGGGATAAGAACCTGCTTGCCCAGGCAACGGCAGAGGATCTGCGGAATTACGGCATGATTCCGGAGTTCATCGGCCGTCTTCCGGTACTGTTTGCATTAAGTCCGCTGGATAAAGATATGCTGATCCAGATTCTGCAGGAGCCAAAGAATGCAATTTTAAAACAGTATAAAAAGCTTCTTGCCATGGACGAGGTGGAACTGGTATTTGATGAGGGAGCACTGGAAGCCATTGCGGAAAAGGCACTGGAAAAGGACACCGGAGCAAGAGCGCTGCGTGCCATTATTGAAGAACTGATGTTGGACATTATGTACGAAATTCCAAAGGACGATGCCATCGGACGGGTGACGATTACAAAGGATTATATCGCCAATAACGGGGCACCGGTCATTGAGATGAGGACAGGACATACACCGCTTCTGACAGCGGAATAAACGTCCCAAGGAAGCAGGAGTCCCGGAATGGAGAGAATATGAAGGAAACAGATGATCTGGAGGAATGGATGACCAGGACTTTCCTGGAACTGAAGGTTATAAATGAAACAGGAAGCAGGAAAGTGACCGTACAGAGCGGGGAAAATCTCCGGGATGTGCTGGTACAGAATGGTTACCAGCTGGATTCCCCCTGTGGTGGTGCGGGCCGCTGCGGAAAGTGCAGGGTAAAAGTGGTGGATGGCCAGGCGGACATAACGACAGCGGATGCTGCCTGCTTTTCCCAGGAAGAATTGCAGGCGGGCTGGCGGCTGGCCTGCAGGATGGTTCTTGGGCAGAATATGACGGTATATGTGCCGGAGGAGCGCAGACATCAGATTCTGGAAACAGGGATACGTCAGGGAAACACGGAAAAGAAAGAGTGTGTGCCAAGGAAACAGGGACAGAAAACAGAATCGGCCTGTTTTGATGCAGTAATTGATATTGGAACAACCACTCTTGTGTTCCAGCTTCTGGATGGCAGGAGCTGGAAAGTACTGCATTCGGTTTCCATGCTGAACCAGCAGAGAAGATGGGGGGCAGATGTGATTTCCCGTATCCAGGCGGCCAATGCAGGAAAACGGCAGGAATTATCGGATAGTATCCGGATGGATTTAAAAAATGGTCTGCAGAAGCTGCTGGAAGAAAGTGATGTGGATGGAACGGAAATCCGGCGTATTGCCATTGGAGCAAATACAACAATGGTCCATCTGCTGATGGGGTATGACTGTTCCACTCTGGGAGTGTATCCATTCCAGCCGGTGACACTTTCCATGCTGAACGTAAACTGGACAGAACTGGCAGGGAGCGATACGTCCTGTCATGCAGAAACCATTATCTTTCCGGGGGTTTCTTCTTTTGTGGGCGGTGATATTGTATCCGGGCTGTATGCCTGTGGTTTTGATGAAAAAGAAGAACTGGCACTGCTGATTGACCTTGGAACAAATGGGGAAATGGTGCTTGGCAATAAGAATCACCTGCTTGTGACCTCCACTGCCGCAGGTCCTGCTTTTGAAGGCGGCAACATTTCCTGTGGAACCGGAAGTGTGGCAGGGGCAGTCTGCAGCGTAACACTGGAACACAGGAAAGCAAAAGTAAAAACACTCTGGGATAAGCCGCCGGCAGGAATCTGCGGAACCGGGGTGGTGGAACTGATGGCAGAACTGGTACGGGAAAAAGTGGTAGACGAAACCGGACTGCTGGAAGAAGAATATTTTGAAGCTGGTTTTCCGGTGGCTGAAACAGCAGAAGGAAAACAAATGGTCTTTACCCAGGGGGATATCCGGGAGCTGCAGCTTGCAAAAGCAGCAGTACGTGCAGGTATCGAACTTCTGTTAAAACGGTACGGTGTGGGGAAAGAGCAGGTAACAGAGGTTTATGTGGCAGGCGGATTTGGTTATGGTCTTAACAAAGACAAAGCAATTGCAATTGGAATGCTGCCGGAAGAATTCCGGGAGAAGGTAACAGTGGCAGGGAACAGCTGCATTGCCGGACTGGTACGTTATTTACGGGAGGACGGGAAAGAAGCAGTCCATGACCTGGTAAAAAATGCAGAAGAAATCAATCTGGCAATGGATGCGGAATTCCAGAACTGCTATGTGGAAGCAATGATGTTTGAAACAGAAGGCGGCGAATAGAAGGAATATAAGAGAAAAAGGTTGTTGCAGAACTATTATTGAAAACGTTTTCAATGCCGAAACTATAGAAAGAGGCACAAAAATCTTCAGTGCCTGTAAATGGTTATGCAGTATCAAATCAGGAGGAAAAATATGTCAAAAGTGCTTGTGAAAATTGAAAACGGAAATGGTATGGTTTTATGTGAAAAGTCAGGAGAAGAGGAGGTTACCCTTGTGTATGCTGCGGAATACCGGGAAGGTGACCGGATTATAGTGGAGGCAGAAGAAGTGCCTTCCTTTTATCACATCCAGCTGGATGATGCCAAAGGAAGGTCTTTTGTGTATCTGACAGGCAGCATGGTATATGAAATTCCATTTGGGGAGAAGCGTGTGAATACATCCCCAAAAGTATTTTCCGGGGAAATGCATGTGTTACGTGTAAAGAAAGCGTTTGCAGAGGAAAAAGAAAATTACCGCAATCTGGCAGAAAATATATGGGACCAGCATGGAGAGGTCTGCTGCTATCCACATGCATCTGCAAATGTGGAAACCAGAGGAGAGTCGGTCTTTGCGGCACTGAATGCAATAGACGGAGTAACTGCCGCAGAATCCCACGGAAACTGGCCGTATGAATCCTGGGGAATTAATAGAAGGGATGATGCCGTGTGGCGTCTGGATTTTGGACGTCCGGTAAAGACAGACAGGCTGGTTGTATATACAAGGGCAGATTTTCCACACGATAACTGGTGGGAAAAGCTGACGGTAACGTTTTCCGATGGAACAAGAAAAGTGCTGGAGCTTTGCAAGGGAGGCGAGGCACAGGTATTTGAACTGCCGGAACTGGAAACAGAGTGGCTGGAATTAAGTGAACTGATAAAGGCAGAAGATCCTTCTCCGTTTCCGGCATTAATACAGCTGGAGGTGTATGGAAGAGGATAAAAATCCGTATTTTCCAGCTGGTAGAGGAATCCTTTTGTAAAATCCCCATATTCTGATACTGGAACAGAATTTTCAGGAGGGGCGGCATGCCGGAGGAAAACCAGTGCTGGGAACAGATTGTTTCCAATGACTATAGGGATGAGATTGCAGGATACTATGGAAGGGAGAGCCTGCTGGCAGGGGAAGACTGCTACCAGATTATTAATGAGGATTTTGCGGTGATTCACCGTCCGGGGAATGGGGAACTGCAGCAAAGTACACAGGAACTGTCAAATTTTATTCCTTACTGCTACGGGCTTTTACAGGAGAATCTGGAAATTACCGGTGTGAACCGGGTACGCAGGATTCCCGGTTTTGATTACCGGGGAAGCGGTATCCTTCTTGGGTTTGTGGATACCGGAATTGATTACAGTCATCCAGTGTTTGTATCTGCCAACGGGGTCAGCCGGGTTGTGACGATATGGGACCAGAATGACCAGAGCGGTACGCCCCCGGAAGGTTTTTACTACGGAACGGAGTTTGGTACGGCGGAGATTGCGGCAGGGACGGCACCGAAGGATGAAAATGGCCATGGGACATTTCTGGCTGGTATTGCAGGAGGTGCGGAGGACCGGGAGTATGGGTTTACCGGAGTGGCACCGCTGGCGGAAATTGCAATGGTGAAGCTGAAGGAGGCAAAACCATATTTAAAAGAGTATTACTGTATGCCGGAGGATACTTTGGCGTTCAGTGAGGCGGATATTATGCTGGGAGTCCGGTATCTGCTGGAATATGCGGCACGAAAAGGAAGACCGCTGGTATTGTGTCTTGGGATAGGATGCAGTCTTGGCAGTCATCGGGGAACCGTGCCGCTTTCTTTATATCTGAACAGTCTTGCCTACCGGACGGATGTGGGAATTATTGTGGCAGCAGGCAATGAAGGAAATGCCAGACATCACGCCCGGCTGAATCTCGGAAATGCCCAGAAGGAAGTGGAAGTATATGTTGGCAGCCGTGGGAGTGGTTTTACCATGGAAGTATTTGCAGAAGCCATTGCAGAGCTGAATCTGAGGATTGTTTCCCCGGCAGGGGATGATACTCCGGTAGTGGGCAGCGGATTTACCGGAACAGAGGAATTTTCTTTTCTGTTCGACCGGAGTGTGGTATTTGTGGAGAGGGAAAGCCTTATGCGGACCGGGACGCTGCAGCGCATCCGGCTGCGGTTTCAAAGACCGGCTCCGGGAATCTGGCGCCTGCAGTTTGGGAGAAGTGAAATGGCTGCGGAAGTAACTCTCTGGCTGCCCATGAGCGGATTTATAGAGGGAGAAGTCTACTTTCTGGAATCAGACCCGGAAGTAACGTTATGTGAGCCGGGAAATGCACCTCTGCTTCTTACGGTAGGTGGATTTTCTTCCGAAAACGGCAGTCTGGCACCTTTTTCCGGCAGGGGATTTACGGCGGATGGACTGAAGCAGCCGACTCTGCTGGCTCCCGCAGTGAATGTGACGGGTCCTTTTGCCGGAGGGGGATACCTGGAAAGAAACGGAACCAGTGCAGGAGCGGCTTATACTGCGGGGACAGTGGCACTGTTTCTGGAATATATAGAAGAATACCGGCAGAGCGGGGCTTCGGTTCCCATGGACACTGTGCTGCTGCGCAACCTGTTTTCGCTGGGAGCTTCCAGGGAGCAGGAAGTGGAGTATCCAAGTCCGACAGAAGGGTACGGAAAACTGAATCTGTATGGAGTGTTTGAATTTCTAAGAAATCTGTAAAAGAGCAGGTTTTACAAGAAATGTTTGACAAGTGAGCCTGGGAATACTATACTTTAATCAGTTACCATAAGAAAGAATGGAAAAGGAACCACTATGAAACATAACAGGAACAGTTTCTGGCGCAGACTGTTTAAACTTATGCCAAAAAAGAAGATTTATATCGAAGGCAATCTGACAGCGGTCCCGCCGGAGCCGGATCAGGAGCTGGAAATTCTGGAAGGAGAGGAAACTCCGGTCCGGGTTTATTTTGACGAAAACAGCGAATATGATATTATTGAACAGGAAATTTTTCCTTCCAAAGTACCGTGTCCGGGTTGCGGCAGGATGATTTCCCATGGAATGGATTACTGCAATTTCTGCGGGGTGCATGTGACACAAAATGAAGAAGAGAAAGGAGTATGAGTATGGGAGACTGGAGAAAAAATATAAGGACAGTAGAACCTTATGTACCGGGTGAACAGCCAAAATATGAGGATATGATTAAACTGAATACCAATGAGAATCCATATCCGCCGGCACCGGGGGTTGAAAAAGTGTTAAAAAGTATGGAAACGGGGGATTTTCGTCTGTATCCGAAGCCGGATGCCAGGGAACTGGTGGATGCGCTGGCAGCAGAGTATGGTGTTCCGGCAGAACAGGTATTTGTGGGTGTCGGCTCCGATGATGTGCTTGGTATGGCGTTTCTGACCTGTTTTTGCGGTGACAAAGAGATTTTGTTCCCGGATATCACGTATTCTTTTTATCCAGTCTGGGCAGACTTATTCCGGATTCCATATAAGCGTCCGGCACTGGATGAAAATTTCCGGATTAAGAAAGAAGACTATTTTGTGCCAAACGGCGGTATTGTGATTGCCAATCCGAATGCGCCGACGTCCATTGCCCTGCCGCTGGCGGATATAGAGGAGATTGTAAAACACAATCCGGATTCTGTGGTGATTATTGATGAGGCGTATGTGGATTTTGGTGGGGAAAGTGCCCTGCCGCTGGTGGAAAAGTACGACAACCTGTTAGTCGTGCAGACCTTTTCCAAGTCCCGTTCCATGGCAGGTATGCGTATCGGTTTTGCCATCGGAAACAGGGAACTGATTGACGCAATGTATGCAGTGCGCAATTCCTATAATTCTTACACCATGAATATGCCGTCCATTCTGTGCGGTGTGGAAGCGGTGAAGGACCGGGCGTATTTTGACAAGACGAGAACTGCGATTATGGAAACCAGGGAGGATACAGCAAAGAAACTGACAGCCCTTGGTTTTACGGTGCTTCCGTCTGCGACAAATTTCCTGTTTGCGGCACATGAAAGTGTTCCGGCAGAGGAACTGTTTGCCATGCTCCGGGAAAAGCATATTTATGTCCGGTACTTTAAGCAGCCGGGAATCCAGAATTATTTGAGAATTACGATTGGTACACCGGAGCAGATGGAGCGGTTTGTGGCTGAGGTGGAACAGTATCTGGCTGACAGAATATAGTGTGGAAAATTTCCCTGCGGAGTTTTGAATAAAAAAAGGCTGTCCCGAGGTATGCTCCTGGCAGTTTTCAGAGGTTCAAAATCCATGTCCGCCTGACTCCTCCTACAATTGTCCGTTTGCGCCGGACACAGCGAAGAAAAGATTTCGCTATGTTCGTCGCAATCGGACAACGATAGGAGGAGATGTCGGACATCAGGATGTTTGAATCTCTGAAAACTGCTGCATATGTTGTGAACAGCCTTTTTGCGAAGGCTGGGAAGGGAAATTTTCGCCAGGGAATTCTGTTTGCAGGCTGGTGCTGGCAGATAAATAATTTGTGGGGGATAAATGGATGAATGAACCGTTTTGTGTGGATTTCATCAAGTGAGTTAAAAGGCGGTATGAAGTCAGTTTTTGAGGAATTAAAATAAGCAGAAAAAGATATTTGGAATGGGGAAATCATGCAGAACAGAAATTATCAGAAAGAACTGGAAAAGCAGATAGAGAAACAGCAGAGGGAAGGCGTAATGCCCTCCCTTTTATTGCACAGCTGCTGTGCACCCTGCAGCAGTTATGTGCTGGAATATCTGGCACCGTATTTTAAGATTACGGATTTTTATTACAATCCAAATATTTCGCCAAAGCAGGAGTATGAGGAACGCCGGGAGGAATTAAAGCGTCTGATTGCAGAGATGGGATTGTCCGGGCAGGTGGAATTTTTAGAAGGAACGTATACTCCGGAAGAGTTTTTTGCCATGGCAAAGGGGATGGAACAGCTGCCGGAGGGTGGTGAGCGGTGTTTTCGGTGTTATGAAATGCGACTCCGGGAATCAGCGAAACTGGCAAAGGAGCTGGGACTGGATTTTTTTGCAACAACGCTTACGATTAGTCCGTTAAAGAATGCCGGAAAATTAAATGAAATCGGAGAAAAGCTTGCGGCAGAGTATGGCGTGAAGTATCTGGCTTCGGATTTTAAGAAGAAAAATGGGTATAAGCGGTCGGTGGAATTGTCGGCGGAGTATGAACTGTACCGGCAGAATTACTGTGGCTGCGTGTTTTCGAAGATGGAGGCAGAGAAGAGGGAAGGATAGAATAAAAGAAAATTTAAAAATTTTCCCTGAAAAAAAGGAGTTCCCTTTTTTTTGTCGAATTAATATAATATAGGGATATTGTCGGTACAAAATCCGGCACCGCCGGTGAAAGGAGCAGTGGATGAATCTTAGGGAAATGCAGGAGCAGCGGGAACATCAGGTTTTAAGCAGGTACGCTGCATTTAGTGACCAGTCTCTTGGCAGAGACAGGGAAACTGCGCCTTGTGATATCCGTACGGTTTATCAGCGTGACCGCGATAAAATCATCCACAGCAAAGCGTTCCGGCGCTTAAATGGCAAGACCCAGGTGTTTCTGACACCGGAGGGCGACCATTACCGTACCCGTCTGACCCATACGCTGGAAGTTTCCCAGACGGCCCGCACGATTGCCAAGGCACTGCGGCTGAATGAGGATCTGACCGAGGCGATTGCCCTGGGACACGACCTGGGACATACACCATTCGGGCATGCAGGGGAACGGGCATTAAATGAAATCTGTCCGGGCGGTTTTAAGCATTATCTGCAAAGTGTCCGGGTGGTAGAACGTCTGGAACGGGACGGAGAGGGACTGAACCTGACAAAGGAAGTACGGGACGGCATAGCAAACCATCAGTACAGTACCACACCAATGACACTGGAAGGAAAGATTGTCCGTATTTCAGATAAAATTGCGTATGTAAATCATGACATAGACGATGCCATTCGTGGACATATTATTACGGAAGAGCAGATTCCACAGGAGTTTACCTCTGTTCTGGGGCACAACCTGTCGGAGCGTTTAAATAAACTGATACACGATATTATTATTAATAGTGAAGAGAAAAACGAAATTACCATGTCGCCGGAGGTGGAAAAAGCGTTTTCGGGGCTACGGTCATACATGTTTGAGAGCGTATATACCAATCCCCTGGCGAAAGGGCAGGAGGCGAAGGCAGGACAGATGGTGCAGGAACTGTATCTGTATTATATGAGTCATCCGGACCTGCTGCCGGAGGAATACCGCAGAATGATTCAGGAAAAGAATGAAAAGACAGAACGTGTGGTATGTGACTATGTGGCAGGCATGACGGACCGGTATGCGGTGACAAAGTTTAAGCAGATTATGATACCAAATGCCTGGGATGTAGTGTGAAAGAAAGGACAGACGGCATGTATTATCCGGAAGAAATTATTGAAGAAGTGAGACAAAGGACGGACATTGTGGATTTAATCGGTTCTTACGTCAGACTCCAGAAAAAGGGGTCCAGTTACATGGGGCTTTGTCCGTTTCATAATGAAAAATCGCCGTCTTTTTCCGTACAGTCCAGCCGGCAGATTTACCACTGCTTTGGCTGTGGCGTCGGTGGAAATGCCTTTACTTTTGTGATGGAATATGAGAATTACTCTTTTGTGGAGGCGTTAAAATATCTGGCAGAGCGGGCCGGAGTTAAATTACCGGAGATAGAATACTCTGTCGAAGCGAAGCAGGCGGCAGATTTTAAGAGCAGGCTGCTGGAGGTGAATAAGCTGGCGGCCAAATATTTTTATGTACAGTTAAAGTCGGAACAGGGCAGGGCGGCTTATGAGTATTTTAAAAACCGTGGCCTGACAGATGAGACGATTACACGGTTTGGACTGGGATATTCCAGTAAATACAGCGATACGTTATATAGATATTTAAAACAGCAGGGGTATGAAGACAGTTTTTTAAAAAACACCGGACTGGTGACCCTGGATGAGGCGAGAGGTGGACGGGACAAGTTCTGGAACCGTGCCATGTTCCCGATTATGGACGCCAATAACCGGGTGATTGCCTTTGGTGGCCGTGTTATGGGAGAGGGGGAACCGAAGTACTTAAATTCCCCGGAAACAAAGGTGTTTGACAAGAGCCGGAATTTATACGGACTGAATTATGCCAAGCATTCCCGTAAACCGTACATGCTGATCTGTGAGGGGTACATGGATGTCATTTCCCTGCATCAGGCGGGCTTTACCAATGCGGTGGCTTCCCTTGGTACAGCATTGACCGGGCTGCAGGCGAATCTGATTGCCCGTTATGTGAAAGAGGTGTATCTGACCTATGACAGCGATGGTGCCGGTACAAAGGCAGCACTTCGTGCCATTCCGATTATGAAGGAGGCAGGAGTCAGCGTTAAAATTGTTAATATGAAGCCATACAAGGATCCGGATGAATTTATCAAGGCTCTTGGGGCAGAGGAATACCAGAAGAGGATTGATAATGCAGCCGGAAGCTTCTTTTTTGAACTGCAGGTACTGGAGCAGGGGTATAACATGGAAGACCCGGACCAGAAGACGAGGTTTTACCATGAGGTGGCTAAAAAACTGGTGGGATTTTCAGATGAAATTGAGCGTTCGAACTATGAAGAAGCGGTGGCAAGGCAGTACCGGGTGGACTATGATATGCTGCATAAGCTGGTGAATAAATATGGCTCCCAGATGATTGTGGTGCAGGGACAGGCAGTTCCAGTGACCCAGACCGAGGTCGGCAGACGTTCTGCTCTGGCAAAAAAGGAAAAAGAACAGGAAAAGGATGGTGTGACCAGACCGCAGAAGCTTCTTCTGACCTGGCTCAGTACGGATACAACAAAGTTCAAGCGTATCCGGGGAATAATTACACCGGAAGATTTTTCAGAAGGATTCTGCCGCACGGTGGCAGAAATGGCGTTTACGCAATTTGAGCAGGATGGGGCAGTAAATCCTGCGAAAATTATAAATCATTTTGAGGATAAGGAGGAGCAGACCATGGCGGCGGCCCTGTTTTCCACGGAATTCCGGGAAGAAATGGACGCAGCCGGACAAAAAAAGGCGTTTGAGGACACTGTCCGCAAAGTAAAACAGGCTTCCATCGAGCAGAGAATCGAGGCGGCAGTAGAGACAGGGGATATGGAGTGTTTTCAGGCGTTATTAGTGGAGAAGAACCGTTATAAAAACCAGTTTCCGATTCCGGAGTGAATGCGCACATGCAGCAGTCCTGTATAATTATTGGAAGACTGGTTACAATGTAACTACAGGTGTTTTTGCAAAGAAGGATGGATGGTACAGATGGAAGAGAATGCAGGCAAGTTTATGGACAAGATGAAAGAATTACTGGCATTTGCAAGAAAGAAGAAAAATGTATTGGAGTATCAGGAAATCAATGACTTTCTGGCAGACACGGAACTGAATCCCGGACAGATTGAAAAGATATATGAGTTTCTGGAGGCGAATGGGGTGGATGTTCTCCGGGAAGCAAACTTTACCGGGGAAGACGATGATATGGAAACAGATCTTCTGCTGGATGATGAGGCAGAGGACTATTCCAACATTGATCTGTCTGTGCCGGAGGGAGTAAGTCTGGAAGATCCGGTCCGTATGTATTTGAAAGAAATTGGCAAGGTGCCGCTGTTATCTGCGGATGAGGAACTGGAACTGGCAAAGAAAATTGAAGAGGGGGACGAGTTTGCAAAAAAACGTCTTTCGGAGGCAAATCTGCGTCTGGTAGTCAGTATTGCCAAACGGTATGTGGGCAGAGGGATGCAGTTTCTGGATCTGATTCAGGAGGGAAATTTAGGTCTGATGAAGGCGGTGGAGAAATTTGATTTCCGTAAGGGGTATAAGTTTTCCACGTATGCAACCTGGTGGATTCGCCAGGCAATTACAAGGGCAATCGCAGACCAGGCAAGAACCATCCGGATTCCGGTGCATATGGTGGAAACCATTAATAAGTTAATCCGTGTGCAGAGACAGTTGTTGCAGGAACTGGGCAGGGAGCCGCATCCGGAAGAAATCGCAAAGGAAATGGGAGTTCCGGTGGAGCGTGTCCGGGAGATTATGAAAATTTCCCAGGAGCCGGTATCACTGGAAACGCCGATTGGTGAGGAAGAAGACAGCCATCTGGGGGATTTTGTGGAGGATGACCACATTCCGACACCGCCGGAGGCGGCGGCGTATACGCTGCTTGGGGAGCAGTTAAAGGAAGTGCTGGATACCTTGACGGAACGGGAACAGAAGGTACTTCGTCTGCGTTTTGGTCTGGATGATGGCAGAGCGAGAACACTGGAAGAAGTCGGAAAAGAATTCCGGGTGACGAGAGAACGAATCCGCCAGATTGAAGCAAAGGCACTGCGGAAACTGCGTCATCCGAGCCGTTCCAGAAAGTTAAAGGACTATTTGGATTAGTGGGAGATAAAATTATGCAGTTGTCAAACCGTCTTCTTGCTGCGGCAGGAATGGTGACGAAAGGAAATATTGTGGCAGATGTGGGGTGCGACCACGCCTATACTTCCATATATTTATGTGAGGAAGGGATTGCACCCCGGGTCATTGCCATGGATGTAAATAAAGGTCCGCTGGCCGGGGCAGGGCGCCATGTGGAGCAGGCAGGACTGACGGAGCGGATTGACCTCCGTTTATCGGATGGTCTTGCGAAGCTGCTGCCTGGCGAAGCAGATACGGCACTGCTCTGTGGCATGGGTGGTCTGCTGATGATAAAAATTTTGTCGGATTATCCGGAAACTACGGCTTCTTTGAAGGAACTGGTGTTACAGCCCCAGTCAGAAGTGGGGCAGGTACGTCATTTTTTACATAAACAGGGATACCGGATAGAAAAAGAGCATATGTTAAAAGAAGACGGCAAATTTTATGTCATGATGCGGGCTGTGCCATGCAGGGAACCACAGCAGTATGGCAGGGAATGTGAATATGAATACGGAAAACTTCTGCTGGAAGAGAAAAATGAGGTTCTGGCGGAGTATCTTGACCGGGAGGAACGGCTGCGCCGGGAGGTGCTGGATGCACTTTCCGGGCAGGAAACGGAAAACGCCAGGGCAAGGAAGGAAACGCTGAAACAGGAGTTTGGGCTGATTTGGGAAGCACGGGAACTGTTTCGTGCGCAATAGTCGCTGAACAGCCTGGCAGTTTCCTGAAATTCATTTTTAAAGGTGAAAAAAATTCGTGGGAAATTTTCTGGTATATAAGTGAAAGGAGAGGTGCAAGTGAAACTTACCATATTGGGGAAAACAAGGGAGTATGAAGAGGGGACTTCGCTCCTGACAATCAGTAAACAGATGGCGGCAGAGTATGCCAGTCCGGTAATGCTTGCCATGGTGAATGGAAAGCTGCAGGAACTGCGCAGACAGCCGGTGGATGGTGATGTGGTGGAGTTTGTAACCATGTCTTCGGAAAATGGTATCCGTACATACCGCCGCGGCGTGATTCTGATGTTTTTAAAGGCGCTTTATAAGGTACTTGGTACCCAGGGACTGGAAAAAGTGCGCATTGAGCACACCATTGGTAATGGAATTTATGGTGAGCTGGACGGTGTTTTGGTGGATGCAGATATGATTTTACAGGTAAAACAGGAAATGGAGCGGCTGGCAGCAGCGGACCTTCCGTTTGAAAAGCGTACGGTAGGTACGGAAGAGGCACAGGAAATTTTCCGCAGACACCGGATGTTTGAAAAGGAAAAGCTGTTTGGTTACCGCCGGGTGTCCAAGACGAATATTTACAGTCTGGGCGGTTTTGAAGACTATTTCTACGGTTATATGCCGGCAACTACCGGAGTGCTGTCTGTATTTGATGTATTACCATACGACAAAGGATTTATGATTCTGGTGCCGTCAAAAGAAGCTCCATTAAAGCTGCCGGAATTTGAGGAGCGGCGGAAGTTTTTTGATGTGCTGCAGGAAGGGTCCCGCTGGGGTCAGATTATGGGCGTGGAAACCGTTGGTGATATTAATGATGTGCTTGCCCATGGAGAACTGCAGGAGCTGATTTTAGTGCAGGAAGCTTTTATGGAAAAGAAAATTGCGGATATTGCAGCGCAGATTAAAGAGCGGGGCAATGTAAAGTTTGTCATGATTGCCGGACCGTCTTCTTCGGGAAAGACAACGTTTTCCCACCGGCTGTCCATTCAGTTAAAGACACTGGGCATGAAACCGCACCCGATTGCAGTGGACGATTATTTCCTGAACCGGGAAGATACGCCGAAGCATCCGGATGGCAGTTACAATTTTGAGACACTGGGTGCGATAGATATTGAGCAGTTTAATAATGATATGACAGCACTTCTGGAAGGAAACGAAATAGAGCTTCCATATTTTAATTTTAAAACCGGAAAACGGGAATACAAAGGAAATAAAAAGCGGCTGGGTCCGGAGGATATTCTTGTAATTGAGGGAATACATGGTCTGAACGATGCCCTGTCTTATAAGCTTCCGGTAGAAAGTAAGTTTAAAATTTATATCAGTGCCCTGACCCAGTTAAATATTGATGAGCATAACCGCATTCCGACAACAGACGCCAGAATGCTGCGCCGTATTGTCCGGGATGCCAGAACAAGAGGGGCGGCAGCGGTAGACACAATCCGTATGTGGCCGTCTGTCCGTATGGGAGAAGAGGAAAACATTTTCCCATTCCAGGAAAGCGCAGATGTTATGTTTAATTCGGCATTGATTTATGAGCTGGTGCTGATTAAACAGTTTGCAGAACCATTATTGTTCTGTGTGCCAAAGGATGCACCAGAGTATGTAGAAGCAAAACGTCTGTTGAAGTTTCTGGATTATTTCCTGGGGGCGGACTGCGAAGCTGTACCGAAAAATTCGATTCTGAGGGAATTTATCGGGGGAAGCTGCTTTAAAGTGTGAGTAACATGGTATGATGTTACTGTTTACAAATGAAACAAAACGTGTTAGAATACCGTGGAGCAGCACAGACGGTCGCGCCATAAATAAAAGCGATTTGAAGAACCGCAAGCGGCCGGGCGGATTTCCAATGGAATCCGACCCGGAAACAAGCTTGCAGCGACTTTAGTCGCCTGGTGAGGAAAGTCCGGGCTTCACAGGGCAGGGTGCCGGATAACGTCCGGTGGAGGTGACTCTAAGGCTAGTGCAACAGAAAAGAAACCGCCAATTTTACGCAATTTTGCGTAAAATTTGGTGAGGGT
>JAGBBW010000137.1 GCA_017938285.1 Lachnospiraceae bacterium | reverse complement strand
TGTACAGTTCCTTCGTAGCCTTCAGCCAGGAAAAATGGCGGTCATACAGGCGTACACGATAGGTCAATATCTTATTTCCTGTTCGGTTTTTGCTTTTTTGTTCCATAGGCTTCTGCCACCTCAGGCGAATCTTACATTTTAGTATAAAATGTAAGATTCGTCTAAGACTGTTAATGGTCATTAAAATCATCTATAATCGTTGAAAAAGGAGTATTTGACCATGGCAAAAACACAACCTATGAAAGAAACAAATCAGATCAGCGCATTGAAACAATACTTTTATGAACGGGAGGAAATCCGGAATTATGCACTTGTTGTAATCGGTCTTAACACCTCACTGCGCATTAGCGATGTCTTACAGCTGCGTTGGCAGGATGTTTTCAACTATCAGAAAAAAACCTATCGTCATCACATCATTGTTATAGAAAAAAAGACCCAGAAAGAAAATATTGTGGCAATCAATACGGCAATAATTGATGCGCTTAAAGCATTAAAAAAAATAGAAAAAAATCCGAAACCGGAACACTATCTGTTTACCAGCAGAAAAGGTGATAATCAGCCAATCACCCGGCAGCATGCCCATGCTATCATCAAAAAAGCTTCTGAAATTTTGGGATTTGAAGATAACATCTCCTGCCATTCCCTTCGCAAAACCTTTGGATATCAGGCCTGGAAGCAGGGAGTTCAGCCGGCATTACTTATGTCTATTTACAATCATTCTTCTTATGAAATTACAAAACGATATCTTGGAATTTCCCAGGATGAGCGGGATCAGGTCTTTCTGAACATTATGTTATAGAAAATTTTCTCACGAAAAATGTCGTTTCTGCTATTGACAGAGCAGAAAAATTGTAGTTATAATATAGAATAGTGTTTGCATACTTAATCTTACATTTTATACTAAAATGTCACATTCAAAATATAAAAAAATATACCGGAACTTCCGATAATACGACAAAAAGTACTATCCGGCAGTTCCGGTTTTCATTTCTTAACAATATCCTTACTAATTTATAATCGTTCCACCGCCAACTACAATGTCCCCATCGTACAACACCACTGCCTGTCCCGGCGTAATGGCACGCTGCGGTTCGTCAAACGTCACCCGGAGCAGGTCTTTTTCCACCAGTTCAATAACTGCTTCGGCTCCTTTATGGTTGTAACGTATTTTCGCCATAACACGCATTGGCTCTGCTACTGTTTCCACCGACATAAAATTCAGCCGGTCTGCATACAGCACCCTGGAAAATAATTCTTCGTTGGAAGCCAATACTACTTCATTCGTTTCCGGGCGGATTTCCTTGACAAACATCCGGGAGCCCAGCGCAATTCCAAGTCCTTTACGCTGTCCCACTGTATAGTGGATAATCCCTTTATGCGGACCAAGTACTTCCCCTGCGGTATTTACAAAATTTCCTTCCGGAAATGTTTTACCAGTATAGTCTTCAATAAATCCGGCATAATCATCATCCGGCACAAAACAGATTTCCATGCTGTCCGGTTTATTTGCCACCAGAAGACCAATCTTTTCTGCCATTGCCCGGATTTCTTCTTTGGAGTATGCACCCACCGGCATCAGGGTGTGTGCCAGCTGGTCCTGTGTCAGATTATACAACGCATATGTCTGGTCTTTGGCATCTGTCACAGACTTCTGCAGCGCATATCTCCCATTGGGAAGCTGAACAATTCTGGAATAATGTCCGGTTGCAATGCCATCTGCACCAATGGACTTCGCCCGGTGATATAAAGACTCCCACTTCACATAGCGGTTGCAGGCAATACAAGGATTTGGCGTTCTGCCAGCCTCATACTCTGCCACAAAATAATCAATCACAGCCTCTTTAAATTCCGAACGGAAATTCATTACATAATATGGTATTCCCAGTTTCTGTGCCACCCGTCTGGCATCCTCCACCGCAGAAAGTCCGCAGCAGCCACCGTTTTCTTCCTGAATGCTGTTGTCTTCTTCCTGCCAGATCTGCATAGTGACACCAATCACCTCATGTCCGGCTTCCTTAAGCAGGTAAGCCGCCACGGAAGAATCCACCCCGCCGGATAGTCCAACTACAATTTTTGCCATGACAGCCTGTCCTTTCCCTATGAATTAATATTCTTCCGCTTCTTCCTCTTCGCCTTCGTGAATATCACTCTTTGGCTTTTCCAGACCTTCAATCTTGATATCATGCTTTTCTGCATAATCCCAGAGAGCCGCATGAATTGCCTCTTCTGCCAGAAGGGAACAGTGAACCTTGACCGGTGGAAGTCCGTCCAGTGCTTCCATTACCGCCTTATTTGTTACCTGTAATGCTTCGTAGATAGACTTTCCCTTGACCAGTTCTGTTGCCATACTGCTGGTTGCAACTGCTGCACCGCAACCAAAAGTCTTGAACTTTACATCCTGGATAATCTGGTTTTCGTCAATATCCAGATAGATTCTCATAATATCACCGCACTTGGCGTTACCAACCGTACCTACACCGCTGGCATTCTCAATTTCACCTACATTTCTTGGATTAGTAAAATGATCCATTACTTTTTCTGTATACATATTTTTTTACCTGGGGCTGCTGTCTGAACCAGACCGGCAGTCCCGTTCCTTTCTGCTTAAATTCTGTTTATTTAAAAGTGATATTTCTACAAGCTTTATTTTTTCTGCTTCTTTACAAAATCCTCATATAATGGGGACATGTTTCTCAAGTTTGCCACAATTGCTTTTAACTGTTCAATCGTAAAATCAATTTCTTCCTTTGTCGTTTCTTCTGAAAGTGTCAGTCTTAAGGAACCATGGGCAATTTCATGAGGAAGTCCAATTGCCAGAAGCACATGGGATGGGTCCAGGGAACCAGAAGTACAGGCGGAACCACTGGAAGCACAGATTCCCTTCATATCCAGCATAATCAGCAGGGATTCTCCCTCAATAAACTGGAAGCTGAAATTCGCATTATTCGGCAGTCTGTTTGTTCTGTGACCGTTCAGTCTCGTGTAAGGAATTTCTGCCAGAACTCTTGTAATCAGATAATCACGCAGTTCTGTTTCCTGTTTCATCTTTGCATCCATGCCTGCCACAGCCAGTTCCACAGCTTTGCCAAAACCTACAATACCAGGCACATTCTCTGTACCGGCACGACGCTTTCTTTCCTGACCGCCGCCGTGAATCAGGGAACGGAGCTTTAATCCCTTACGGATATATAAAAATCCAATACCCTTTGGACCATTCAATTTATGACCACTGGCACTCAGCATGTCAATATTTTCAGCCACTACATCAATTGGCAGCTGACCGAATGCCTGTACTGCGTCTGTGTGGAATAACACGCCATGTTCCTTTGCAATAGCACCAATTTCCCTGATTGGCTGCAGTGTTCCAATTTCATTGTTGGCATACATCACAGAAATAAGTACTGTGGTCGGACGAATGGAAGCTTTTAACTGATTAAGGTCTACCACGCCATTTTCATCCACATCCAGGTAAGTCACCTCAAAGCCCTGCTTTTCCAGATATTCGCAGGTGTGCAGAATGGCATGATGCTCAATCTTTGTGGTAATCAGATGATTTCCTTTATCCTTATAAGCCTCCATTGCCGCCTTCAGTGCCCAGTTGTCTGCTTCCGATCCGCCTGCCGTAAAATAAATATCCTGTGCCGGTGCATTCAGCGCCTTTCCAATCTGCTCTCTTGCCTCTGTTACGGCTTCTTTATTCTGGGCAGCAAACCCATATACGCTGGATGGATTGCCGAATTTTTCTGTAAAATAAGGAAGCATTGCCTCCACTACTTCCGGCTTTGTTTTTGTTGTTGCCGCATTATCCAGATAGATAATTTTCTTCTCCATCTCATTTTCCTTCCTTTCTTTATAACAATCTGTCATATCCAGACTCCGTTTTCACTATATATTCCTGCCATTGTCATCAACAGCCGGTTCCGGACACATGTTCTTCCGGAATTCCCTGACGACTGGCTCTTCTTTTTACCTTTTCACTTTCTGCCATCAGTTCGGACAGAAAAATGGCATTTACCGTATCATTGATACTATCAGATATACGCTTCCAGACATATTTTGTGACACAAAAATCAGAAGACGCACACTCTGTTTCTCCTTCTCCTGCCACCGCAGAACAATCCACAGGACTTAAATTTCCTTCCAGTGCACGAAGAATTTCTCCGACAGATATTTCCTCCGGTTCTTTTGCCAGGGAATAACCTCCCTGGGCGCCCCGCGTACTCTGCACGATGCCTGCCTTTTTCAGCTTTGCAACCAGTTGTTCCAGATAGCTGATGGAAATACTCTGACGTTCCGCCACCTCTGCAAGCGATACCGGCTCTTCTTTTGCATAAACTGCCAGATCAATCACTGCCCGCAGTCCATACCGTCCTTTTGTTGTCAGCTTCATGCAACCCTCCTTGTTTCATTACAGCAGTTACTCCACTGAAATCAAAAATATAATTCCTAGTAAATCATTTCCGACTTTTTTATTTCCGAGTAATTTACTAGGGATAATTCTACTACAAAATTCTATCACTGTCAACGGATAATTGTGAAATATTTATCAACAAGTTCCGTTGGAATATAGTTCTAAAACTGCAGACCCGTGTGTAAAAATTAGTATTCACACAGAATTACCGGGAGGCTGCATGTTAAAAAGTACTCTTGCCAAAGGCACCATTATCCTGACCGCTGCCGGTCTGCTTAGCCGCGTCCTTGGCTTTTTTTACCGTATCTGGCTGTCCGACCATCTCGGCTCGGAATTACTTGGTATCTATCAGATGATTTTCCCCATTTCCGGCGTCTGTTATACTATCTATGCGTCAGGAATCCAGACTGCCATTTCAAAAATCACGGCAGAACGTAAAGCTTCCCTGTCCGTCTTCTTCCATGGCCTGTCTCTTTCCCTGTTTTTGTCCCTGCTGCTGTCCTTTGCTTTATACGAATCAGCACCATTCCTTGCCAGCCGCTTTTTATTTGAAGAGCGCACCATCTCACCGCTTCGTATTTTAAGCTTTATGTTTCCTTTTGGTGCCATTACAGCCTGCTGCAATGGTTATTATTACGGAAAAAGCAACTCCCGCTACCCTGCCATTTCCCAGCTGACGGAACAGATTATCCGCATTTCCTGCGCGTATCTGATTGTGTTTGCCTTTCATGGTCTTACTTTTTCCTGCGAACTGGCAGTGCTGGTGCTGGTAATTGGAGAAGCTTTTTCTGCTGTAACCAGTATTCTTTCTCTGCTGATTTCTGAATGCAGAGGCAGAAAACTACCAGCCCGCTTTATTCATAAAAGTGGTTTAAAGGAGCTTTCTCTTCTTGCCCTGCCGCTGACCTTTCACCGGCTGATTATTAACCTGCTGCATAGTTTCGAAGCAACCCTTGTTCCTTATACCCTGCAGCAGTCCGGCATGACAAAAACCATTGCCTTAAGCCAGTATGGTATTTTAAATGGAATGGCTTTTCCTTTCATTTTCTTTCCAACAGCACTGACCGGCTCCCTGTCTGTACTCCTTCTCCCTGTCGTTTCCAGGGCGAGTAAAGAACAGCACACTGGTTA
>JAGBBW010000136.1 GCA_017938285.1 Lachnospiraceae bacterium | reverse complement strand
AGAAAGATAGCCTGATTCCAGCTGGCACTCCTTTAAAGATTCCGTCACATAAGTCAGGCAGTCCAGAAAACGTTCTTCCTGGGTAGACGCATAGACCTGGGCAAGTGCAGTCATATAATGACCCAGCGTATGCCCCGCAGTATCCCTCATCTCCCAGTTATCCGGATACTTTTCCTGCTTTGGTTCTTTTCCCGCAGTTTCGTAAAAACCTGCCAGAAGCCGGTCCGCATCCAGTCCCAGCAGATATTCCTGTTCCCGCTGGAAAGCATTTTTCAGATAACCGTCCGTTACTTCTACCTCATTTAATGCAAAATCGCGAATTATCATGGTTTATCCTCCTCACTTCCGAAGGAAATTTCTTTTTTTCTTTTACTCTTTCCAGGAAATACTGCTTCCTTTCATTCCTTTTGTCAGCAGTATCTTTTTTTCAATACAATCCTTTAGTTCTTCTACATGTGAAATAATTCCAACTACCCGGTTATCCACCGCAAGGTCCTTTAATATTGCCACCGCCTGTTCCAGCGAATCCTTATCCAGACTGCCAAACCCTTCGTCCACAAACATGGTTTCCACAATGACACCACCGGCATATCCCTGAATTACATCGGAAAGTCCCAGTGCCAGTGCCAGTGCTGCCTTGAAAGATTCACCACCGGAAAGAGATTTTACACTTCTTGCTTTTCCGGTAAAATAATCCATAATCTCCAGGTCCAGTCCCGTGACACTGCGGCGGTTTTCTGCTCCACTGCGTCTGTGCAGGGCATATCTGCCGCTGCTCATCCGCTTCAGACGGAGATTCGCTTCATAAATGACCTGCTCAAAATAAAATGCCTGTACATACTGTTCAAACGGCAGACGGTCCCTTCCGGTGATTTCTCCGTTTGCTACATCACTCAGTATGGACACATCACTGTATTCCTTCTGCAGCCGCGCCCTGGCATCCAGCTGCCCTTCCACATTTCTGCGCACACGTTCATTTGTTTCCATCCGGTTTGCAATACGGGTCAGAAGACTATTCTGTTCTTCCTTTTCCTTCTGCATCTGTTCTATGCGCTCCACAAAACTTTCCAGTTCCTGGGGTTCCTGCTTCGCCATCTCCCGCTCCAAAAGAAGCATGCGCTCCTTATGCCGGATTAAACGTCCTTCCGCTTCCACCGTCTGTTCTTCCAGACGCAGGAGTTCCTCTTCGGAAAGCATATTCTGTTCATACTCTTCCTCGCTGTCAAATCCGGACAGCCGGATGGCACGCTGGTACTCTTCCAACGCCAGTTGTTCCCTCTGCATCCGCAGCAGCTTCTGTCCTCCCATCTGGTCCAGTACCGCAGCTTCGCTCTGCTTTTTACTGTGCCATTCCTGGTACTCCTGTTCTGCCCGAAGGATTTCCTGCTTTTTCTGCTCATATCCCGTTTCTGCTGCCGCCAGTGCTTCTTCTGCTTCCTTTACCGTTGTAAAAGAAGTGTCCAGCAGCATTCTTTTTACCGACTGGGTAATCGCCTGCTGTTCCATCCGGATGCGCTGGATTTTTCCCTGTAAAAGTTCTAATTCTGCCCTGTCTTCTGCCAGTTTCTGTTCCAGTTCTGCCGCCTCTGCCCTGGCACGCATGCCTTCTTCCTGCTCCTGCACCAGAATATCCAGCTGCTTTTCCACCTCTGTAAGATGCTCCCTCGCCTGTTTCTGCCGCTCCAGCCGCTCTGTAATCAACAGTTCCAGTGCAGTTCCTTCCACATGAATTCCCATCTGTTCCAGTAACAGTTCCATGGTTGCCTTTTCAGAAGCCGCTTCTCTTCCCAGCTTCTCCAGTCTGTCACAAAGTTCCTGGTAGCTCTGCTTTTTCGCCCCCAGTTCTTCCCTGGTAACCAGAGCACCTGCCGGTTTTGCCGGCATAGGATGTTCCGTGGACCCACATACCGGACAGGGCTGCCCCGGAAAAAGTTCCATGGCCAGGATACCTGCCTGCTCACAGGTATAAGCCGTCTCCATCTGCTGCAACTGGCTGTTCTGGTTCTGCTTTTCCAGAAGAAGGGAGGAAATCTGCTCCGTCAGGTCCTTGTATCCGGCATGTATTTCCCTATAGCTTTCAAACCGCTTTGCCTGGTTATCCAGCTCCGCCAGTTCACTTTTCAACTCCCGCTCCGTTACCTCCAGCGCCCTGCCGTTATGATAAATTTCTGTCAGCCTGTCCTGCTTTCTGCGGCACTCCTGATACCGCTCTTCTTTTGCTTTCACGGCAGTCCGCTGTTCCTTCTCCTGCTCCAGAAAAGCAGCCGCTTCTGCTTCTTTTTTCTGAAACTCCGCATCCTGCTCTTCTTTCTGCTCCAGAAGCTTCACTTCGTTCCTAAGCTGCTCCATTTTCACAAGAAGATGGTCCATATTCGCCTTATCTGCCTGGGCCTTCTGGTATAAAAGAGTCACTTTTTCTTCCTGTTCCCGAAGCTTCTCTATCTGTTGCTCTTTTTTTGAAATTTCCACCAGAAGCTGTTCCCTCTCTGCTTTTGCGGCTGCATACGCCTCTTTCGGTGACCGTACCAGCGCCGCTGCCCGTTTCACAAGCAGCAGTTTCTCTTTATCCTGCTGGTTTTTCTTATCCAGGGCAAGCATTTCCGGCAGTTCTTCCTCTAATTTGTCCAGTTCCTTCCGTTTTTCCATCCAGTCCGCAGCCTTCGCCTCTTTCACCTTAAGCTCCATCAGCTTCTGCTCCAGCACCGCCAGACGCTCTCTCGCAATATCCAGTTCCTCCCGGTCTGTCTCTGCCAGTTCCAGAAGAATCCGCTGAAAATCTTCTGTCTGGTGCACGTCTTTTGACTGAAAAAACGCCTCTATTTTCTCTTTATACAGACTATCTGCCGAATTATCAATCCCGGTATAATACTGGACAATGGACTGATCCAGTTCCTCACAGGAACGCTTTGCCTTAAGCATACGCTCCTTTAAATCCCTTCCAATCCGGCTCAGATTTCCCGTATGGAATACTTTACGGAAAATTTCGCCCCGTTCCCTGCTCTCCACCGTCAAAAGCTTTAAAAACTCTCCCTGGGCAATCATGGAAATCTGCTTGAACTGCCGCCAGTCCACACAAAGAATTTCTTCCACCTTGTCCGTTACCGTCTGGTAACCCACAAGCTTCTGTCCGTCCGGCATGGTCAGCACTGCTTCCGCCCTGCTGTCCGTATAACCTTCCCCCCGCTGTTTTAACCGGCGGTATGCAGGACTTCTCTCTATTTTATACACTTTTCCCCCATGGGAAAATTCCAGAATTACATACGTTCTGCTGTCCTCCCCGGCAAAATCTGACCGGAAGGAATCTGCCGGACGGTTCTCCCCGCTGGCATTTCCAAACAACGCAAACGAAATTGCGTCAAAAATCGTTGTCTTTCCCGCACCGGTAGCTCCATGCACCAGAAAAACACCCTCTGAAACAATCTGCTCCAGTGGTAATATCACCTGCCCCGCAAAAGGTCCAAATGCACAAAGCTCCAAATAAACTGGTTTCATACTTTCTACTCCGTTTTTTCTATGATGTCCAAAATCAACTGCTCCTGCGTGGAATTCAGCTTTGTCTCTGTCTGCTTTTCAAAAAATTCCCGGAACAGCTCCATTGTTGTTTTTTCCCTTATGGCTTCTCCTGCCAGCATGGCTGCTCCCTCTGCACGGGTCCTGGCATTATCAAAATCCAGCACCATCATATTCGGATATACCGCCCTTAGTTTCCCAAGTACATCGTAAATTTCCTCTTCATCTGTCAGGGTAATGTGCATATAATCCTGTACATCCGTTTCTGCCAGAAGCTCCGCATTGGTCAGCTGCCGTAACGTTCCCCTGATTTCCCGCATATCATGTACCGGAGTGAACGGAAGCTTCTCTATCACAACCTCACACCCCTTTTCTCCTAATGTCACAAGGGTTGCCGATTTCACCTGCCGTACCTCCGAAAAGGAATACTTTACCGGGGACCCCGCATAACGTACCGTTTCCCTTCCCACATGCTGCGCCCCATGCAGATGCCCCAGCGCCACATAGTCAAAATCGTCAAAAACACGGTAATCCACCATATCCAGACCACCAACCGACTGTGTTTCTGAATCGGTCCGTTCCGGCTCCCTGCTGCCTCCTCCTACAAACTGATGGGCAAGCAGTACATTCCGCTTTGTCTTATCTATTTCCAGCCGGTTCAGCACAAGCTGCACCGCCTCTGTATAATCCTCCGGCTTTTCTTCTCCTTCCAGCAGTTCCACCTGCTGCGGTTTCAGAAAAGGAAGCAGGTACAAATCCACATCGCCATACTCATCCGTAAGCGTCACTTTCTGAACGCTGTCTTCATAAGTTCCGGATAAATAGACTCCGGCATCCGTAAACAACTGCCGTCCAAACGCCAGCCGCTCTGCCGAATCATGGTTTCCACTAATAAGAAACACCGGTATCTTCTCTTCTTTTAATTCTGATAAAAAAGTATCCAGCAGCTTTACACCTTCAATCACAGGAACGGACTTATCATACACATCCCCGGCAATCAGAACCGCATCCACTGCATGCTCCTCTGCCATGGAAAGTGCCTGGGAAAGTGCCTGTTTCTGCTCCTCCAGCATGGAATACTCATATACCCTTTTTCCAATATGTAAATCTGCAAGATGTAATAATTTCATGGTATTTCTCCTGTTCCAAAAGTCAGATAATCACAATAAACCTGTCTATATAGTATACTATATAGACAGGTTTATCTCAAGGAAAAGATTTTAACATTTTTGTTAAGTTTTTTAGACATTCGGAAAATTCTTTTCTTTCTGTTTTCCAAGCCCCGAAAACAGTCCTTTCTTTTCCGGATTTTTCAGACCGCCACAGTACGGACACTTCATTTTCCCCACATCCGGATTCCAGCTGTACCGTTTTCCACAGGACGGACATTTTCTGATTTCCATTATGATTGACATACCTTCACCTCCGGCTGTTTACGCATACTTCCGCCAGAACGCCTCGCTTCCCACTACATACAGCATGGTCCGGGCTCTTGTCGCAGCAATATACACAAAACGCTTATAATTCACATCAAAAATATCATCTGTATCAACCAGAATTACAATCTTTGCATCCAGCCCTTTATAGCCCTGGATTGTTGCATAAAACGGCAGGGATGATTCCGTTTCCTGAGCTGTACTTCCCAGCTCCCTCACCAGGATTCCTGCCTTCTGCACCATGGAACCGGCATATTTTTTCGGGGAAAGAAATACCACATCCTGCATGGACACCTTTTCCCGCTTCAGCTCCTTTAAGATTCCTTTCAGTTCGGTTACTCCCTGGGCACTGTCAGCAAAAGAAATTTTCCGTACTTCTTCTCCATTTTCACGCAGGAAAGCTGCTGTCCCAATGCCTCCGGCACTCAGACCATACGTACCAATCTGCACAGTATTTCTACAGTTTATCATCAACCGGAACCTGGTGGCGTGATAGGAAGAAATCAATTCCATTCCTTCCTGATACCCTGTGTTATAGATGTTCTGGTTTCCATCAAAAAAGACAGCCCATCTTCCCTTTTCCAAACCACCTTTCAACAGGTAATCCAGTGCATACAGATAACTGGAACGCAGCAAATCCTGTCCTTCATCCAGTACAAGCAGGTCATACTGCAGTGTTTCCAGTTCATCCTGCTTCAAACTGCTGATATACTCAAAAAAAGCTTCCGGCAGTTCTTCTTCAAAATATTTTGTTGGATTCTTCTGCATCCGTTCCTGTTCCACTAAAACATGTTCTCCAAACAGGGCATGAATATTCTGACAGTCCAAACCTTCCAGTTCTCCCATATTCTGTGCCACATGCCGCACCAGATTCTTATTATATGCCAGATACAGAACCTTCTTTCCCATCTTCGCCTGCTGTCTGGCAAACTCCATGGCCAGAACTGTTTTACCGGTCCCGGCACCTCCCTCAACCAGCAAATGCTCATTCATGGAAAGCGCCTGCATTACCATGGCCTGTTCGTTTGTCAGCCGGAGCAGCTTCTGTTCCACAGCCTCCAGACGGTCAGCCAGGCTTGGAATGAACATAAAATTTCCCCGTAAAAATGTCACAATTTCCTTTATGTCCGCCGGTGAAAGTACATCCGGTGTCCGGTGCTGCCTTCCTGACCAGTAATCAAACATCCGGTTCATGTAAGCTGTAATATCTCCATCCCGCTTGTCATATATCATCTCCGGAATAATTTCCTGGGAAGTGGACTTAAATTCAATATCCGGAAACATCACACCACAGCCCACAAGAATATGTCTGCTGTGAAGCTGGTTCGAAAACCGTTCCTTCAAAATCGTTTTCAAACTGAACATATTGCCGGTTACCTGTGCAAACGGCCCCTCTGTCTTTTCCCGTTCCACACCATACCGGTCCGTAAAAAACCATCGTCCGTCCCGGCATTCCACCCGTCCGCCCTTAATTTCCAGACAGGCAATTCCACGGTCACAGACTACAACAAAATCTATTTCACCGTAAATTTTGGACTGATGCTTTGGCAGACCAAGGGAATGAAGCACATAAACATTTTTCAGATCCAGTTCCTGTAATACTTCAAATATTTTCTTTTCTGCATTGCTTTTAACTTCTTCTCCCAGATAGGGAGGGATAAATGTTGGCATGAGGTCACTTCCTGTTTCTTTAATTTCGTTCTGCTTCCAGAAGGTCCATAAAATACCGGGCAAAATCCGAAACTTTGCTGCTTTCCAGCCGCTTTACTTTCTTTTCTCCCTGGTGGGTTCTCTCCACTACACCTAAAAATTCCGGTTCCACGCACTCCTCTGTTTCCATGGAATCTTCCGGTTCCGTGGCAGCTGCTGTTTCTTCATCTTTCCCACAGATATTCGTTGCAAATGTTCCGTTCTTTCTGTCTGTCCTTCTTCCTGTAAAAGAAAACGTCATTTCCACTCCGTTCCCGGTAGTCAGACAGACATTGGAATACCCGGAAAACTCTTTAAAAAACGAGGTCAGATAGTCCATATCCCATATTGTCTGTTCCGGCTTATCTGCCTGTTCTATAAAGGAATCCTTAAGAAACGGATACTCTTCATCATAAACAAAACAGAAATCCACCATATCCTCTGCTGTATAGGAAACCGATTTTTTCCACCAGTCCCAGAAATTCTCCGGTATCGGGAAAGTATTCTCCCCCAGGCGTTTCAGGAATTCCATGTGGAATTCCCTCCGGCCCTTAAAACTCATGCTCAGTATGGTTACCATTCCCTGCTCTGCAAAAAACAAATAATTCTTTGTCATAGTTCTTATCCTCTGCCCTGCTTTTCTACTCGATTTCTTTTACCTTGTTCTCCATTTCTGTCAGCTTATCATCCAGCTCTTCCCTGGATAAATCCGGATACATTTCACCCAGTGCTTCCATCATGGAATCGGAGACTGCATGTGCATCACTCTTGGTCTCCTCACCCTTTAAGTAAGCAGCCATATCTCCCATGTCCTCAATCCCGTTCTTTTTAAAGGTATCCATGTAAGTCTTTACTTCTTCGCCCTTCAGTTCCATATCCTTTGCCGTATTCCAGAACTCTGCAGGCATACTCATACCATACTTTTCTTCAATTCCTTTAATGGTAATTGCTGCACCAACTGCCTGGTACTTTACCCGGTCTTCATTTGAAAGATTTTCTACTTCTTCCTTGTCAAGCTTCTTTACTTCTTCACGCAGGTACTCAATATATTCCTCGGTACTGTCGAAATCTTCCGGCTTCAACTCTGCATTTTCCGCAGCCATACCAATCTCTTCCATCTTTTCATCTTTTTTAAGACCAAGCAGTTCTGCTACCGTAGAAACAATCGTACACACTGCCTGCACTACTAATACTATTTCTGCCAGACCAAACCCCGGAATCAGGGCAGACGCCAGGGCAGCTACACCGCCCAGAGCACCACCTAAAGAAGAACATACACTGCTGATAGCAGAACCAATTGCACTACAAACATCGCCAAGCCAACCCATAATTATTTACCGCCTTTCCTTTTCCCTATATTTCTTCACTTTAATTTACCTTCAGACTGGTTTTTATTGGTCTGATTTCTCCCAGCGTATCCGCCACATAATCCTTTGCAAACTGTGTCAGTATCTTCACACTGTTTTCGGAGAATTTCTTCACACCCTTTTTATCTTTCTGCACCTTGCCATAATAAATTTTAGCAAGATAATAGCCCAGCCATTCATAGCTTAATGTCCCGCTGATTTCCTTTAAACAATCCGCAGCCTCGGCATTTCTCGCCTTTTTCTCTGCAGTTCCGGTAAAGGTATTATCCAGCAGAACAAACAGTCTTTCTTCCTGTTCCATAACCTTTCTGACCTTCTTCACCAGCTCCGCATCAAAATCTTCACATTCACCGGCATACCGCAGGCAAAGCTCATACAAATCTTCCTCTCTGGATACATCCAGCAGCATTCTCATCTGCTCCAGGGAAGGCTTCCGGTCAAAGTACTGGGAACCTTCCATAATACCAGTCTTATACTGCTCCGCATAATAACCCAGTACCATATCCTGAATAACTTCCGTGCCTATCTGTTTCCGGCCTGTCGTATTGGTTACATTGTCAATCTGTACCTGTACTGCCTTACTGAAGCCCTGGGAGAACACAACGGCACGACCTGTTTCCAGGTTGGAAAGGAATTCCTTCTGTTCCTTTTCCAGCACAATGGTATTTCCGATAGCCTCTTTGTCATCCTCTGCAAACAGTTTATGTACAATCTTTGTATTGGTATTTTTCAATACTTCCGGTGTCAGCTTGTTTGGAATCTGGTCCACAATCATCAGGGATTCACCGTATTTTCTGATTTCTGCCAGCATATCCGAGAAAGTTTCCACACCATGCTTCTTATTCGGACTTTCTCCCGGCTCATACTTACTTAACAGACGATGAGCTTCCTCTACCAGTGTGATATGACCGCAGGCACCCTTCTTTAAATACCTCGCACGAATCGCCTCCATCAGATTTGTCAGTACAAAACCCATCACCAGCGACTTTTCTGTTGCACTGCGGATTTCCTCCAGTTCCAGTACCACTTTGTGTTCCAGCAGATTTTCAAAGTTAATGGAACGTTTGGTATTTAACATCAACCCTTTGGAACCTACCAGCAGTCCCTGCAGTCTGGCACGAATGGAACCAATGTAGTCATTTTTCAGACGGTCATCAAATCCCTGGTCCTTTACTACCTCTTCCACCTTCCATATCAGATCCTCCAGTGTCGGGAACGCATACACTCCCGGTTCAAAGGCCTTTTCCCCATAAATGGAATTTTTGTTATTTGCCACATTCCATCCATAATCTTTGTAGCATTCATAAATCGCCGTTTCAATCAGCTGTGGAATCGCTGCGTCCATATCAAACGCTGCTTCAATACTCGCCTTAATCATATCCACTCTTGACGTAATGCTCTCATGAGGGAAAAATTCAAACGGATTTAACCGGAATGGTCCCACCGTATCATTGCCAAGGGTAAATACAAGCAGATCATCATAATGCTCTGTCAAAATACGGTACTCTGTCTTCGCAGGCTCAATTACAAGAAATGGCAGCTTACTGTCCAGCAGAATTTTCTGGCAGGTGGTTGTCTTACCGCTGCCGGTAACACCTGTAATAAACAGGTGCTTGTCCAGATTTCTCTTGTCAATGGAAACCTCAATATTATCCAGCACGTTACCGCTCTGTACCAGCCGGCCCAGGCGAATCGTCTCCTCTTCCGGAATATCATTCCTGAAGTTCAGACCAAATTCCACCTCTTCCCGGAGACCAAGTCCTACGACATCCTTCTGCGGAAGTCCGGCAATCATGGCAAGTTCATTTGTTGTTATCCAGTTACCCAGGGCAAACTTCTTATTCAGGGATACATACTGGGACAATGCCGAACGTGAAATCGGTTCATGTACGGATGTCTTCTCAGAAAATCCTGCTACCGGCAGCTGAAAATTCTTAAAAAACTCCAGCTTCTTGTCCACTGCCTTATCTCCAAGCGGAATTGCTTTCAGTGGAATCTTGTTTCCGGTTTCCCCGCTGAACAGTGACATAGAAGTATTTTCCAGCTTTTTCAGCACCGCCTTGTTTTCCGAGAACAGGAACGAAGACACCATAAAGATTCCTTTGCCGGTACCATAATCCAGACGAGGAATAATCACTTCATCCAGATATTTAATCCAGTCCTGGGACTTCTTATCCACATATTCCAGCGTGGTGGAGTCTGATTTGGAAGTTCCCTGGTTCGTCTGCTCATTCACACTCTTGTTCGTTGCCTCCGAAGTATTCGTACCCTCGCTCTCACTTCCTCCGGTTGTCTTTGCCTCCGAACGGGAAGTTCCTTTACTTTTGCCACCGCCACGGGAAGTTCCCTTACTGTCATACCCATCACCGGAATTTGTGGTTACACTGTCTGATGTATTGGTTCCCTCTGTCACCCCTGTCGTAATGGCGACACTGTCCTGCTTTGTCTTGGAATAATTCTTTCCAAGTGTACTGGAAGTACCTGAGGTAGTGCCCTTGGAAGTACCCACATTTTCCGAAATTCCCGCCTGCTTGCTCTTTTTGGCAAACGGCACAATTCTCGTATAAACATCATACAAATTGCTTTCAATCGCCTTGACATCATCATAATTTAACGGCTTCGCAATAATCATAAAGCCAAAATTATCTCCCAGCATAACATCCACCAGACGGTCCACGCCCTGGAATTTCTCATCTTCCTTCGTATACCCCGGAACACCCTCCAGCATACTGAAATAACGCATTTTATCAATACGCTTCACAAGCTCACGCTTTTCTTCTGCTTCCACCTCTTTAATTTTGCTGCCGCGGAAGTTACCACGGATACCCGGCTCCAGAATACTGTTTCCGATATCATAAATACTCAGCTCCAGCTCCTTGTCCATGGAATAATCCTTGGATACACCGTAGTAAAAATGAACTCCTCTGCTGTCACCCATAAGCAGATAGACAAAATACGTTCCATCCAGCCTCATGGTACTCAGTACGTTTTCCAGTGCCTCTTTTCTCGGTGCCTTGTCTTCAAAGGAAATTTCATCAATCCGGTAAAAAGCAATGTCCCGCAAATCCAGCTCCGGCACACTTCCAAAGCTCAGTCTCTCATTGTTCGACAAATAATAATTTTCTTTATTTGTCAGAAAATCAATTTCGAATACATCCTTTTTGGTTTCTGCTGTCTCCATTCTCTTTCGCCTCACTCCTGTTTCTTGTTAATCTAAAGTAACCTTTTTTGCTTTGCCAAGGAACTTATTATTTTTAATCTCATCCGGCTTTGCCACCACATACTCAATGGTTCCCGGTGCCACTGCCCGGATATAAACGTTGGCTGTTTCATCCACCACATCAGTCTGGCAGATTTTCTTTGCGATACTGTCCTCTGTAATCGGCAGCCGGTTCGTCGTTGCCTCCGGCAGGGAAGTATAATAAAATTCAAAATCAGCTTCGGAAGCGTCAATAAATTCATACCACATATTGTAAGTAATCTCCCTGTCCAGCACTACATGAAAACACTTCTTTCTGTTTTCTCCAATGTAATACTTGAACTTTACTTCATCACTGCTCTTGATTTCAGAAACAACCTTGACCCTGGAACCTGGCCGTCCTTCAATCAGTCCGTATGCCACACCAGTTTTTCCAGTCGGTCTCGGATTGGTAAAATCTTCTTCCACTACAATACCCTTTTCCTGCTGAATCTGCTTTGCCTCCGCAGTTCCAAGCGGCGGATAAACATGGAAAAAGTTTGATGTTTCCCCGGAAGTTGTTCCTTTATCCATAATCTCTGCCGTCTTTTTATCAATGTATTCCTTGAACAGTTCCCGGACGATTTTGGACTTACTGGAATTTCCCGCAAGGAAAATATGTATGCCATCCACATCCGCCAGAAACTCTTTTGTAAAATTCAGCTTCAGTGCATTGAAAAAGTTATTGACTCCTTTCTCAATCCGGTTTCTCAACACTTCCAGCAGTTCTTCTTTTTTCACATCCAGCTCAAAATTAGGTTCCACCTTGCCCTGCTTATTAAATAAAAGCAGCTTGATTTTTCCGCTTTCAATTGCCTTAATTGCCTCTGGGTCATCGTCCTGCCACAGACCTCTTAACTTTTCCATCAGCTGTCTTGTATTTAATCTGGCCTCCTGGGAATTGCTCAACAGCATCTGCTGTCCTGCAAACTCCTTACATTCCGCTGGTTTATAAAATTCAATATCCGACTTCAAAAGCTTGTCCTTATTGTTCTTGAACACCTGGAACGCCAGCAGCTCCAGCAGATTTTCGCCGCCCAGATACCGGTCGCCGCCAGCACCGAAATGCTCAATGACATTATCATATCTCCGGCATTCTGCCCCTTCTGCCGCCCGCCAGATACCAAAGTCAAAATCCGTGGTACCGCCGCCAAAGTCAAAGATACCATAAAATACTTTTTCACCCTCTTCCGGGTCAAAACCATACTCCTGCAGCGCACAGATGGCATAAGCTGCCGGTTCACTTGCCCCCTGCACAATACGGAATTTTTCCATGGTCTCTTTGTCGTTAAGCACTGCCTGCGGCAGGGATTTTTTAATTCCCTTTTCAAAGCCTGCCACGATTTTTTCCCGGATTTCCTTTTCATACGTCACAGGGAAAGACAAAATGTAGTTCAGGTAAATGCCGTTGTACATATTGTTAATAAACAGCCCAAGATAGTATGCATAAATTTCCAGCGGATTAAACTCTGTACCATCCATATCCACAAAGGCCGGTAACAGACGTTCCTTTCCCTTGGTGTCCTTCACTCTGATTTTTCTTGTCCGGTCGCCACTCCACTGCTTCAGGTCACTGAAAAAGGAATAATACTGACTGCTGTCATTACCGTTTTTCAGCTGTTCCGCTGCCTTATGGGAAACGGTAATGTCGCTCCATTTCGTCTGTGGACGACCTTCCTTTTGCGTATAATCTTTTAAAAAGCTTTCGATATCCCGGAATTCCATTACTGTAGGATTTTCAAAATCTTCCTGACGCAGTGCTTTTTTGTAACGTCCGCTACCCACACGCATTGGAAGAATGGTATCACTGCCGTTCTGGTATACCACAATCGTGCTCTTTGTACCGAAGTCAATGCCAACGATACCGTCTTCCCGGACATCGGCAAGAGGATTACGGGCTACCAGGGACGGGTTGACAGTAATATAATGCTTTCCAGCCTGTTCCGCTGTATTTGTCTGCCGGTTTCCATTTCCAGATTTATCATTGTTATTATTGTTATTCTGGGAGTTGCTATTTTTCACCGGTTCTTCCTCCCACAATTCCCAGTGTCCAGCATTGATATCTTCCAGGATTTTTTCCGGGTAAGGTTCGATTTCGGCACGGGTAAAGTCACACTGGAGGAAGTCTTCCTGCAAAATCTTCTTATTTTCACCTGTCAACTCTTTTGCCTTACATTCAATATCTTTTTCTGATGTAATTGCAATATGTAAAAGAGAATCCAATTCTCCGTTATAAATTGCTTTCATTGCAGCATCACTAAGCACGGGAAGCTTTGATACAAATGCCAAAAATCCATTTTCGTACAATCTTATTAACTCTTCATGAATTTCAATATTTTTACTTGTATTGAAAACAGGAGTCAGCTTATTTTTCAAAAAACGTTCCAAACGGAAAAAGTTATCACTTTGCAATTCAACTACAGGAAGTTTACATGTATCACTGTCATGAAAACACCAATTTATAACCCCTTGGCCTAACCTGATACACTTCTCTTCTCCTCCGGAACCAATACATGCCACAAATGAATAGGCTATTTCTCCTTCCTCTGTTAATGCCGGCAGCACGATATCTTCTTTGTTTATAATAAGCGGATTTTTTTTCCAATTTTTTGTAAAGAAATACTCTGCTTCCTCTACAGTAAACGGTCTACAATGGTATCCAAATAAACTATCTATCATTTCTCTGTTTTTTAATCGAACTATTTTTACATCTGGAATTAGATAATTCGTCCCAACTTTTTCTGCGTAATACATTGGTTTGTTATAGAGCTTTACAAACATTTTTTCAGTTTCATTATAAAATTCTTCTGCAAACTGTTTCAAATGCTGATTGATTTCCTGTATTTTTTTGGAACGTTCTTCTCTCACCCAGTCTGTAATCCATTTCTCACTTACTGCAATCCTACTGACCGGTTTCGTCTTATCTGTAACCATTTTTTCTTTCCTCCTGTACTCTAAAATAATCTCCCGGAATCTTTTAGCCAGTAAAATCCAAGCTTTCCGATTCCTTTTTTATCGAAACTTTTTACAGGCATAGCAACTATTCTATCTTTTTTCTCCATGCTGCTCTGTATTATGCCGTAGGATAAAAACGCCTGACATACCTGTTTTCAAATTTTTCTCCTTGTGATACAATAAAAGAAAAAATATGTAAAGGAGGTTCCCTATGCCATTAGCACAAACAAATCTTTACACTGAAGAAGATTATTACAACCTTCCAGAAGATGTTCGGGCAGAACTGATTGACGGTTCCCTCATCTACAATCAGGCTGCCCCAAGCAGAATCCACCAAACTATACTCAGTGAACTTCACACAACCATAAATAATTATATCAAATCCAGAAGCAGTTCCTGTAAGGTCTATCCTGCTCCATTTGCTGTCAAACTGAGAGAGGACAGAACAACCATTGTCGAGCCGGACATCAGCGTTATTTGCGACCGTAACAAACTTACAGACCAGGGTTGCAGCGGAGCACCGGACTGGATTATCGAAATCGTTTCTCCCAGCAATTCCAGCCATGACTATGTACGCAAGCTTAACCTCTACATGGACGCTGGAGTTCGCGAATACTGGATTGTGGATCCCTCTAAGAGCAGCATTTTTGTGTACTATCTGGAGAAAAAGAATTTTAAGGCAGAAGCATATACATTTCATGATAAAATCAAAGTCAACATTTATGATGACCTGTACATTGATTTTGCAGAACTTGACCTGTAATTAGCTCTCGTATATATGCCTGTCCCGGAGGAATTTCTCCTCCGGGATTTTTCTATGCCTCCGGCAGTCTCTTTGTCTATTTTTCCCTATTATAATCACTTAAAATTCCAAAAGATTATTAAATCAAAACAATTGATTTTTTAATTTTTCCATTATGTATGCCCCGGTATCCCCGCAGCAGTATCTTCGTAATTACACCGCCTACGGCACTGGAAGCACTTCTTGTATGAATATCCTCATCAAATTCATCTCCCACCTGTACCTCCAGCCGTTCATAGTTGTCATTCACCTTCCGGTAAGTTTCAAACAGGTAATCAAACACCTGACAGAGTCCCTCTCTTGCCGCTTCGTCCAAATCACGGACGCTGTAACTCATAAAATCCCATAAAGCCTCCAGATTTTCCCACTGGACTCCCCATGCCAAAAACAGTTCTGCATTATCCGCGCACAGCACCCTGTCAAGCTTCTGATGCAGCTCTGCTCCCAATGAACAGTATAAACGATACATCGAGTCAAGGTCCCGATAGCTGTTTTCGTAAAACGCCAGCCTCTCCTGCATTTGTTCTGCCGCCTGCGCCAGCTTCTGTGCTTTTTCCTGTTCTGCCTGAATTTTGCACCGCATCGCTTCCCGCTGCTGCCGGACATCTTCATTTAACACTTTCAGTTCCCGGCGGTAATCTTCTTTCTGTCTTTCCAGTGTTTCTTCCCATTCTCTCTGTATTGCTTCTTTCTCTGCCGCATACGCCTGTCTCAGCCTTTTCAGTTGTTCCTCATACACGACTTTTTGTTCCATCAGCTGCTTTTCATACGCACACTTTTGTTCTTCTGTCTGTTTCTCCACGAGTCCGGAACTTTCTGAAGTTTCCCCCACTATACTGCGGATTTTGGCTTTTACACGCTCATCCTCCAGTCCCGTCAACAGTTTCTCCACATACCCTGTCATTCCTTTTTCAACCTCCGCCTGTCAATTTCTGACACTTTATATGTACCACATTTTTTCTTACTCTCCATTATAGAAGTCTGCGGCAAAAAAGTCTTATGCTGGCAGCATAATAAATCGTACCCTTTGTCAAGGACATTTTTATCAATTTGATATAGGGAATGTATGTTTGTTTTCTTTAATACTGACAATTCCCTCTAATGGGTAAATCCCTGTTGTGATATACTCATAATACTCGTTTGGTGACAGTTT
>JAGBBW010000135.1 GCA_017938285.1 Lachnospiraceae bacterium | reverse complement strand
TCATTTATCTCTCTTTTTTCAATCGTGCAATAAAAAATCCGTCACAGGCATGAACCCCCGGAAGCAGCTGCAGCCAGCCTCCTTCCTGGATACCCCCCCGGAGCGCTTCCGGTACAGACTCCGCTTCCAGTGCCGGGGAAAAACCATATGCTTCACAGATTTCCTTTGCATTCTCTTCATTTTCTTCTTTATTTATGGTGCAGGTACTGTACATCAGAATACCACCCGGCTTCACATAACGGTGCACCACTGCCAGCATTTGTTTTTGAAGCTTCACCAGTTCTTTCTGCTGTTCTGCCGTCATACGGCATCGGATTTCCGGCTTTTTTGCCATAATGCCAATACCGGAACATGGCAGATCCGCAATCACCACATCGGCTTTTTCTATCATACGTTCATCCAGATGTGTCGCATCTGCCACCTGGATTGAAATATTTCCTGCTTTTAAGCGGTCTGCATTTTCTTTAATCAGTGTCGTTTTCTTTTCACTGACATCTCTGGAAACCACCGTTCCGCCGCCCAGACATTCCAGCAGATTTGCCGCATGCAGTGCCTTTCCGCCCGGTGCAGAACAGACATCCAGTACCAGATCCGCCTTCTTCAGCCCGGCAAGCTGCGCTACTAACATGGAACTTTCATCCTGAACCTGAAACAGTCCTTCTGCAAACTCCGGAATTTTTTCCAGCGTATCATAGCCGGATATATACAAGGCATCACTGGCATACAGACCATCCTCCACCGTAACTCCCTGCTGCCGTAACCGTTCTGTCAGTTCTTCTTTGGTCATTCTTGCTGTATTGCAGCGGATGGTGGTTTTAGGATTTCTAAGGGAACCTTCCGCTATCTGTTCTGCTTTCTCTGTCCCATATTCCTTCACAAAATAGCTGCACAGCCATTCTGTAAGGGAATACCGGACACTGAGATACTTTGCCGGGTTTTGCTTTTTGTCCGGATAAAAAGAATCGGCATTCCACTGTTCTCTGTTTCTTGCCACACTGCGCAGTACGCCGTTGGCAAAACCGGACAGACCCTGCAGTCCTTTCGCCTTTACGAGTTTCACTGCCTCATTACATACGGCAGAGTCCGGCACACTGTCCATATACAGCAGCTGGTATACCGACAGACGGAGAATGGTACGGATGACCGGCTTCATTTTTTTCACCGGAGTTTTTGACACCTGATTTAAAATGTAGTCAATCGTAATCTGGCGTTCCAGTGTTCCTTCCACCAGACGGGTCACAAAAGCCCGGTCCCGCTTTTCCGCATCCTGCTCTTCCCTGAGTGCCTTTGCCAGTACCAGATGGGAATACTCTCCTTCCTCCAGTACCTTATATATTACCTGAAATGCAGTTTCCCTCGTATTTTTCATGTATTTTCTATCCTTTACTAAACTTATACTGTTATTACTGGTTAATCTCTTCTCCGGTTGCCATATAAAAGCACCAGACGGAGCAGCTGCAGAATGGACGATGCTGCCGCAGCCACATAAGTCAGAGCCGCCGCACTTAACACCTTCTTCGTCTTACGGAGTTCTTCCTCATACAATATACCGGTTTCCGAAAGCAGGTTCATTGCCCTTCTGGAAGCATTAAATTCCACTGGCAGGGTCACCAGCTGGAACAACACCGCAAGGGAAAACATAATAATTCCCAGCTGCACCAGAAAACCACTGCCGCCAAGCACCAGACCAATGACAATCAGCGGCCAGGAAATATTGGCACCGAAACTCGCCACCGGCGCAATGGTGGAACGGATTTTTAAAGGAGCATACCCCCTGTCATGCTGGATGGCATGACCGCATTCGTGTGCCGCCACACCTACTGCCGCTACAGAAACACTGCCATACACACTGTCAGACAGATTTAATGTCTTGTTTCTTGGATCATAATGGTCCGTCAGTTCTCCTGCCACATGCTGGATTGTCACATCATAAATACCGGCTGTGGACAGAATTTTTTTCGCTGCCTGGGCACCGGTCATCCCGGTCAGACTTGCCTCTCTTGCATATTTTGCGTAAGTGCTCTTTACCCTGGCAGACGCCAGCAGGGAAAGCACCATGCCGATTATCACTAAAATGTAGGTAGAATCATAATAAAAATATGGCACTGTAAATCCTCCTGATTTTCATAATTCATCGTCCTGTTTCAGACGTTTCCGCAGTCTTTTTACCTGCCAAGTACGGTTCCTGTTTCCAGCTTAAAGCCCCGCAGAAATTCCTCTGCTGTCATTTTACGCTTGCCTTCCAGCTGAAGCTCCTTCACTTTCAGCAGACCCTCTCCGGTTTTCACAGAAAAACTGTCCTTGTCCATAGCCACAATGGTTCCCGGCTGTTCCTGCTTTAATTCCTTTGTCAGTTCTTCCGCTGGAATTACTTCTGCTTTCCAGAGTTTTAATATCTTTCCATCCAGTTTTGTATAGGCAGTCGGCCATGGATTCAGGCCCCTGATCCATCGTTCCAGCACCACTGCCGGCTGGGCAAAATTCAGATTGCCCATGGTCTTATCCAGCATTTTCACATGGGTGGCTTCTTCCTCGTTCTGGCGGATTCTCGGTGCACGGCCGTTTTCCAGTGCGTCCATGGCAGAAAGCAGCAGCGGACCACCAATTTCCGCCAGCCTGTCATGAAGACTGCCTGCGGTTTCCTCTGCCGCCAGCATAATTTCCTCTGTCATGATAATGTCACCGGCATCCATTTCCTCTGCCATGTGCATAATCGTAACGCCACTCTTTTCCTCTCCGTTTAACACTGCCCACTGGATCGGGGAGGCGCCACGGTACTTTGGAAGCAGGGAGGCATGCACATTAATGCAGCCAAACTTCGGTATATCAAGAAGTACCTTCGGAAGCAGCTTGCCATAGGCTGCCACCAGAATGATATCCGGATTTAGCTTTTTCATTTCCTCTAAAAATGCTTCGTCCCTTGCCTTCTGTGGCTGTAACACCGGAATCCCTGCTTCCAGTGCTACTTCCTTTACCGGAGGAAACGCCATTTCATGGCCCCTTCCCTTTGGTTTGTCCGGCTGGGTCACCACGGCAATAACCTCATGCTTTGATGCCAGTACACTTTTTAAAATTACCGCCGCAATTTCCGGCGTTCCCATAAATACTGCTCTCATTATTCTTCATCCCTCTTTACATCATGGATTCCGCCTTCGGCTTTGGACACATACATCACCCCATGCAGATGGTCGATTTCGTGGCAGAATGCTCTGGCAAGCAGTTCTGTACCTTCATAAACTACTTCTTCCATGTTTTCGTTTAACGCCTTTACCTTTACATAATTCGGTCTGGTTACCTGACCGGACTTGCCCGGAACGCTTAAACATCCCTCTTCTCCTGTCTGGCTGCCATCGGTCTCAATAATTTCCGGATTGATTTAAATAATCGGGGAATCCCCCTCTTCGGATACATCAATCACAACAAGCTGCTTTAAAATGCCCACCTGCGGTGCCGCAAGCCCTACACCATTTGCATCATACATCGTATCCAGCATGTCCTCAATTAAAATTTCCAGCTTACGGTTCATCTCCGTAACCGGCTTGCATTCCTTGTTTAATACGCTGTCACCATAAACTCTGATATTTCTGATTGCCATAATAAATAATCCTCCTTGTTTTCCGTAGGAAAATGCGAACCTGCTTTTGTGAGCAGAGGATTTTCCTCCCTTGTTTAATAACTGCCCATCGGATCAAAGTCCATCTGCAGTATTATCGTCCTGTCCTGTTCCCTGTATTGTTCCAATACAGCTGCTAACTCTGTTAGTATACCATAAGAATCCGCTTTTATATAGATTAAATTTCTATAAAAATCATTACTTTTTGAAATACTGGCTTTTGTTGGTCCGATAACCGCCACAAAATCTCCAGTTTTTTCCTTTGCAAACTGTTTTGCCGCTGCCGCCACCCTGCCACAGAACGCTTCCGTCCGAAGCTCATCCTTACCGATGCAAAGTACTGCCAGAATATGCGCCTGGGGCGGATATTTCATCAGCCTGCGGTATGCCATTTCCTGTTTAAAAAATCCGGTGTAATCTTCTCCGGCGGCTGTTGTAATACTGTAATGCTCCGGCTGGTATGTCTGGATAATTACCTTCCCCGGCAGTTCATCCCGGCCCGCCCGGCCTGCCGCCTGCGCCAGCAGCTGGAACGTCCGCTCCCCGGAACGGTAATCCGACACATTCAGCGACAAATCCGCCGCCAGAATACCAACCAGCGTCACCTTTGGAAAATCATGCCCTTTTACAATCATCTGGGTACCGACCAGAATATCTGCCCCTTCATTGGCAAACGAAGAAAGAATTTTTTCGTAGCTTTCCTTTTCCTTTGTGGTATCTGCATCCATCCGGTCTCTGTATAATAGTAAGAGTACATTGCTAAAGTCTATTAAGACTATCTTTAGTAACCCTTGTAACAAATAGCAACTCTGGATTTACAGTTATAATAATAAAACGATCAGCAATATTGTATTATGAAGAAGTATATTAAGAGCTTAGCCATTGTATTATTGGCTGTGGTTAGCGCAGGCATATGCAATGGACAGGCATTTGAACCACATTTGGGAATATATGAAAATTCCAACTATCCTACCAAGTATTATGGATATTATGGATGCGAAAACGATATTTACTATTTCGTCGCATTGTGTTCCTATCCCGATGGCCAGGAAATTGACTCCTTGCCCTGTGTGCTTATAGATCATCCTGACAAAAACGGTTATACCGGAACTTTTACCATTCCCGACAGCGTGACATACCGTTGCTATAAAAAAGAAAATGGCAAAGAATTTTATGACCAAATGTCGGACAAAACACAGCGGACTGCTATCACCGGACTGGGTGATGGTCTTAAAAATTCTTGTATTACCAATCTTATACTCAACAACCATATAAAGAACATATACCGAGATGAGCTGAACACACGCTCAGGTGGCAATTGTTTGGATACAATCACTCTTGCCTCAAACAATGATGTTGTCTTTAATCCACATAGCTTTAATAATAGCTCGGTTCATATTATAAAAAAGAAACCTGACGTTAACTCAGGAATCATATTTATGGAAAATGCGTGGATGAGAAGCTATTCCACTATGTTGGACTGTTCAGAGTGTGGAAGAGTCTATTTTTCATCCTATAGTTTCGATGGCAATCTTCTTCATTTGGTTATGCCGTCAGATGCACTATTAGAGGAATATGCTTTGGGGTCTGCAGGATTATTGTCTTTGAAAGTTGTAGGAAGTCAACGAAATGAAAAAGATACCCTTGCTTTATTTAATCAGCCTCTTTATAAAGATAATGCAATCTTCTACTACGGGTCAAGCAATCCCCAAATAATATTGGACTTTGACGTACCACCAACCCGGCCACTGGCTTTCAACAACATCCTCGATGGCATACTTAGAAGTATTGGACTATTTGTCCCCGATAAATCAGTAGAGCTGTATAAGAAAGATGATGTATGGAAAAAATTCAACATCATCCCCAAATCACAATATCATAATGGCACACGGGATATTGTGTCAGACCGAGAGGTTAAATCTATCGAAAAATATGACATTAACGGTCGCCGTCTTCAAGACGCCGAGTGTAATGGGGTGATAATAGAACGTATAAACTATAATGACGGAACGACACAAGTCATAAAGAAAATCTCAAATACCGAGAATTAACAGCCCTTTAAAAGAGCGAGGATTACTGACAAGGGCTATCTCGATTATTTTTTGTAATTTTGTCGGCATGCCACCGCGGCTCTATGTCACGGTGACATGCCGACTCAACCTAATACAGTGAGTCATCGTTTATTAGAGTATGTTTGGATTTAAGCCAAATTAAGATTGAGAGGATTTTTCGAGGGATTTTTACAAAGTGAAGACGGAGCGATGCGGGCATCGTGACCGATGCACTTTGTGAAAAGCACCGAAAAAGACCTAAAGATTAATTTGGAATGTAATTCTTTCATACTCCAAAATTAAAGATGTTTTAAACCCAAACACTCTCTGAGACCCAACTCATATTAAACAACATATAACATAAATTATGGCATTAAAATGTGGCATTGTCGGCCTGCCAAATGTCGGCAAATCTACTCTATTCAACTGTCTCTCCAACGCCAAGGCCCAGTCGGCCAATTTCCCATTCTGCAC
>JAGBBW010000134.1 GCA_017938285.1 Lachnospiraceae bacterium | reverse complement strand
ACAAATGCACTGATACTGCCACAAAGGTACATTCCTTCTCTCCCCCGCTGCTTCCGTATCACGTAAAGTCCTGCCACTGCGGTCAGCAGATATGGCACCAGCATATAAACTCCATTCTGAAACAGCAGAGTTCCATTCACTGCTGCCCACGTTCCTTTATCTGCAAACACGGTGAGAGGGGTAACCAAGAGCAGGGCAGCCAGCTGTACCGCACCAACCAGGACCATTCTTGCCAACAACATGGTACGCATGGAAAACCGTGCCGTCATCTCCAGCTCTGTCATCCCATACACCGGGGACTTTGCCAGTTCTGTTATTACCAGAATTGCCACAAATGGCAGTAACGCCGACAACACCCAGACTACCTCCAGTTCCAGAGTAAGTCCGGTCCAGAAAGCCAGTCCAAACATGACTGCCGGGGCAACCCACACCCATTTTCTGATATAAGCTGCCTGGGTCAGCAGCAGCGTTCCCATATCCGCTTCCCTTTTCGGCATACTCCGCAAAAAAGTTCTTTTCTTCTTCGGAACCGGTGGTTCAAATGCCTGCTGTAATAACATTTTTTCTGTTTTACTGATTCTCATTGACATTCTCCTTTCTCCCTTTCACGGTATTTCCCACGGTCTGCTCCTCCTGCTCCGCCAGATACCCCCGCAGCTTCTTTAAAATCTGCTTCAGTTTCCGCTTCAAAGCAAATCTTGAACACTCCTGCAGACCACAGAGTACTTGGATGGGAACTTCATTCACATAACGCAAAAGCACTAACTCCCGCTCTGGCGGCGACAGTTTCTCCAGGGCCTGCCGCATGGAAAGACTTTCTACGATTGCTTCTTCCACGCCACCGTCCGGCAAATCCTGCGGTAATTCCTCTGTTACCCGCCTGCGGTATTCATCAATGCAAAGATTCCGGGCAATGGTATATAAGTAATGCAGCCCCCTTCCCTCCTCCTTATAGGTTTCATTTTCCAAAAAACGAAGAAAAGTCTCCTGGGTAATGTCCTCTGCCAGAGCTGCATTATTTAATTTGAAATAACAGTACCGGTAAATTTTATCGTACTGGGATTCAAAATCCATGGACCTCTCTCCTCCTTTCACCTGTTAAACGAAAATAACCCCCGCAATGTGCGGGGGATTCTGAAATTTTTTTATTTTTTAGTTTTCTTCTGCCAGCAGTGCATTTATCTGCGCTACTTCTTTTTTGGTTATGTTGTAGCCAACTACGGACATAATGATATAGGTCATTACAAAACCACCCAGTGTACTAAAAAACGCCGCAGGATACCGGTACAGCTGCCATACAAAGGACACCACCGGAATCCAGACCGCTCCGGTCACAATAAAATAAATCACGTTCTGTAAAACAAATCCCAGTTCTGCTTTTTCATATACTACTGTTGCTGCGCAAAAGGCAGCACCAATCAGACCATGAAACAACACTGCCGTTCCAAGTGCCAGTGTTTCTGATGGAAAATAAGTCATATATTCCGGGGTCAGTCCGGAAAAATTTTCTGCACCCAGAAGCACTTCTCCAACAAACTCCATCAGCATATAGACAATCAGACCGCACATACCGGATATGGCAAAACTAAAGCATACTCTTTTTAACATCATTTCTTCCTTTCCAGGTCTGATTTACCCTTTGATTCCAAGACAATTCTTTAACTTTGTTACATTCCGCCGGGAAGTATAGGTTTCTGTTCCATCACTTAAAATCACCTTAATCGTTCCTGTTATGCTCATATCCAGCCTGCGGATTTTCTTTAAATTCACTATTTCTGATTTGGAAATCCGGAAAAAACGTCCTTCCTCCAGTTTTTCTTCCAGCTCATACAGCTTTTCCCGTATGACATAGCAGCCCCTGCCATCCTGGGCAATGACCCTTTGGTTTTCGGCATAAAAACGTAGAATCTCATGAAGGGGAAGCAGCACTTTTTCTCCTCGTTCGTCGGTTCCGGTAATTCCTTCGTTCACAAAAGCAGAAATATCCTCCACCAGCTGCTTTACCTGCTGGTTCATTTCACTATTGCATACCTGGATTTCCATTGCTTCATAACCCTTGTCAATTCGTGCTCTTACCCGCATGCTGCCTTCTTTCCCTTCCTCACCAATATACTCTGCCTATGCCCTTACTTTATATCTGCTTTTTTTAATACCAGCCAGGAAACCACACCCATCAGTGCCGTAAACACCAGACTCACTGCAATTCCCATCCACATATCGCCGGTTTCTGCGCCAACACCAGTCTGAGCCATACCATACCGGTACGGTGTCAGCTGATATATATTATCCAACAATTCCACCTTAGATGCAAGAGTGGAAATTAAAGCTGTAATCATTCCAAAGAAAAATCCAAAGGCCGTTACTACCACCGGCTTTTTCACTTTCACTGCCACTGGAACACAGATACTCAGCTGACCAATATATACTGCCAGTCCGGCCAGATAAGACAACACCAGTTTTCCTGCCATCCCCTCTTCATATGCAAACACATTTCCAAGATAAAGGGAAATCACAGTGCCCTCCGCTCCGGTAAAATCAGCACCGGAGCATACGCAGACCAGAGAACCTATCGTATACGGCAGTACAAGAACCGTCACCAGAACCAGATACGCCAGCATATAATTGAGTACCATCTTTCTTCTGCCAAAACGGATGGCACCATGTATGGTCTTATGCTCAAAATCCGAACCAATCAGCAGGGATACAGCCAGGGCACCAAACAACCACAACATCATGGCATCCCCCAGTCCGGTAATACTTCCTGCCTGGGATATGTCTATCTTTCCTTCTGCTATCATAAATGCACAACTATAATACAATACTGCTGCCACTGCGGTCAGTCCCACAGCCACCCGCATTCCGGTGGATTTTACCATACGGTACATCGTTGCTTTGCATAAATTTTTCATTTCCACTCCTATCTGTGCAGCCGCTTCCATCTCTGTTATCTGCACTATCTTTTTTCTGCTTTCGTAACTATTCCACCTTGCTTCATAGTTACTGAATCACCTTCAGAAAATATTCTTCCAGACTTCCCTTTTCCTCTTTTTCCAGTTCTTCCTGTGTAATCTCCTTTTTCACACATCCCTTATCAATAATAATATAATCCGTTGCCGTCTGATAAAGCTCGGGGAGATTGTGGCTGGAAATCAGAATTGTCATACCATATGTTTCATTCAGTTGTTTTATCAGGCTGCGGATTTCCACTACCCCCACCGGGTCCAGCCCATTGACCGGCTCATCCAGCAGTACCAGTTCCGGAACTCCCAGCAATGCCACTGCAATTCCCAGTCTCTGCCGCATGCCAAGGGAAAAATCCTTCACTTTCTTTTTTCCAACACCATCCAGACCAACCATGGAAAGAAGTTCCCCATCCGAAAGCTGTTGTGTATTTTCTCCACAGAGGATACGGTAAAACTTTAAATTTTCCACAGCCGTCATACTGCCATTCAGGCTTGGTGCTTCAATTAAAGTACCAATTCGGTCCGTTGCCACAGATAATTCTCCCTCACTTGGAATACTCAGTCCGGCAATCATCCGCATCATTGTCGTTTTTCCGGCACCATTCTTCCCAACCAGTCCATATATTTTTCCTTTTTCCAATACAAGAGTGCATTGACGGACGGCTTCTGTCCTCTTATACCTCTTTGTTACATTTCGTAATACTGCTATTTCTTTTCCCATGATTTTCCTCCTGTTTCTTTCCTGGCATTAAATCGTTCTGCTGACTTTACTCTAACAGATCCCGCCCTGAAAAAAAACTGTTCGGACATGAACGGTCCTCTGGATAAAATGAACGGCAAAAACAGCAGGGAGATACGTGCAGATTGCCTGCATACTATCTCCCTGCTGTCTCACATGAAACTATATGGATTTTCCACTATTTTATATTTTTACTACCCTGCGATAAATAAAACTCCCAATGTACCCGGTCCGCAATGGCTGGTAATAACACTTCCCGCTCTGGTTGTCAGTATCTCAGCAAAATGTCCCAGCTCCGCTACCTCGTTTTTTATTTTATCAATAATTTCTTCTTCACAACCGGAATGGGTAATAAATACCCGTTCTGGTTTTGCCGTTATCAATGCTTCTTTTAAATCATGCACATATTCTGTCAGAACCCGTTCCATCCGGCCACGGTATTTCTTTCCTGCCTGCATTTTCCCATCCACCACGGAAATCATCGGATGCAGCTTCAGGGCACTTCCTGCCAGTGCCGCCAGACCACTGCAGCGGCCGCCCCGGTAAAGATACGTTAGTGTGTCTACCACAAAGCTCGCTCTTACCCTGGAACGCAGCGCTTTGATATTCTGTACAATTTCCCCTGCTTCCATTCCCTGTTCTGCCATAATGGCAGCTTCCGTTACCAGAAGACCGATTCCCGTGGACAAATTCATGGAATCAATGACAAATACCCTGTCTGCCGCTTCCATTTCCTGTACCACAGAACACAGAATGCTGTAAGTGGAAGACATCTGTTCTGAAATGCAGAAGCAGATTACACATTCTGCCTCCTTAAGTCCTGCGGAAATCACCTTATATGCTTCCTCCGGCGATACTCCTGAGGTTTTTGGTGTTGCCTTGTTCTCATCTGACCAGCGGTAAATATCTTCCGGAGAAATATCAATTCCATCTGAATATTCCGCTTCTCCCAAATGAATATGTAATGGAAAGGTTGTAATCTGATACCTTGCTTTTAAATCAATGGACAAATCACAGGTTGTATCAGCAATAATGGCTACCTTTTTCATAATACTTTTATTCCCCTTCTTTCTCTGCTATACTAAATGCAGCTGTTTCCTGCCAGATATTATGTATTAGTATAGTACCCCTGTCTCAACTAAAAATCAACTCCCATCGTTACATCCCCGGAACTGTTTTACAGATACCAGCCTTCCGGAATATTCCCACAGTCAATAAAACAGTTTCTTTCTTTTTGCAGAAGTTTTCCTGTCACCTCAAAAAGTTTTTCCGCATCGCACAGAATACATTGGGCATCTCCCAGACGGACATTCCCTGCCGCTCCGGTCTTTTCATAGCCTTCCCTCATTTTATCATAAGTTTCAGAAATATGGGGTTCCTTTGCATTATAATGCCGGTACATATGTACCCTTTTGGTATCTCCATCCGGCAGTTTCACCTGAAACAGGACCGGCTCTGCTGTAAAACGCTCCGGCACCTCAAATGACTCTTCAATACTGTGGATATAGGTATTTCGTGTATGAGTCACTCCAATCAGCAGAATTTTCGCTTTTCTTTCTTTCAGACGTCCCCAGCAGCCTTCCGGCGCACATGGCGTTGTACGGTTTTCTTCTCCCTGGATATAAGAAACGGCGTCCTTTCCATACGCTGCCATACTGTGGGTCGGATGCAGGGAACGCACCACACCGGGACGCTTCCGGAATACTTCCGGTATAATACCAACACACACCGGCTCTGTTTCCGGATCAAACAGGGAATATTCCTCACTCATCTGTTTCCATGTATGCGTTGGAAGCAGAAGCAGTCCTTCTGACACACTCTCCATCAATGCATCAATCACAGTATCTGCTCCGCCCTGTACTTTTCCCAGGGATTTCATGGAGGAATGCACCAGCAGGGTATCCTGTGGCTGTATTCCCATTTCTTTTAACTGCTGTACTAATTGTTCCTTTGTATATTCCTGTAACATAATACCCCCCTGTCTTTTTCTCTTATAACATAACTATACCGTAAACCTCTCCTGCTTTCAAGAGAAGTTTACGGTATACTTTTATTACTGTTCATTCGTACCTCATAAACAGTAACATAGTTTTATTCCTCTGCATCTTCCAGACGGATTCGGACTGGGAGCAGCAGCAGATACGCTGCTGCTCCATATACAAAACCAAGAACTGCCACTATAGTATCTGTAAGAATCCCATACATTGTCAGGCCTTCCTCGCTGCTGCTATAACATATGTAAATCCATCCAAAAACCACGGTCAGTATCCCTAAAACCAGCACCGTGTCTGATACCAGTTTTAAAGCCAGCCTGGATCTTTTTCGCTGCTCCAGTGTATAATTTTTCTTATTTCCCAACATGGTAAATGCCTGCAAAAATGCCTTTCCATGCCCGGAAGCAACTAAAAGAAGGACTGTCGGTATCACTAACATCAGCAACGTTGGCAGATCAATGAATACCCACAGAGAAAAACCTCCATTTACCAAAGGAAATGCGTTGCTGACAAGAAATGCCGCTAATACTCCAATCAGACTCAGCAGTACGGTTGTCCATGCGTTCTTATTCTTCTTTTTCTGCTCCTCTGTTTCCTTCATCAACGTCATCATATTTTCTTCCACTTTTTTCGAATACGATTCCCCGGCCAGACGTTCTCCAGAAAGCAGTTCATTCATATCAATGCCAAGTGCCCTGCAAAGCACCGGAATGCAGGAGAGCTCCGGCAGACCATTGCCACACTCCCACTTGGAGACAGCCTTGTCACTCACCCCTATCTGCTCTGCCAGCTGCTTCTGGGTCAATCCCTTCTCTTTTCTGAGTTCTGCAATAAATCCACCGATTTTTATCTGGTCCATGCTTTTTTCCTCCTGTTGCTGTCACCTTACTTTAATTCCATCTTAGTAAATGCTGTCACTGCGAAAAATAGTGAACCTGTTATTGTAACCACTATAACAGTAACAAATGTTCCAATAGAAAACGTATCTCCCCATAATTGCAACTGTCCAATCTGATAAGTATATAGTAACTTTACAAACGGCAATGGCTTCGCACGAAACGTTGTTTCTATCCACAAAGATGCATAGGTAAGCCCGATACCAATACCGATGGTGGCAATTGTCTTCTTAGCTACCGTTGCAACCAGAATGATAACCGAACTCATCGCTATATTTCCAAGAATTCCACAAAGAAAAAGTAATACAAGTTCTTTCACATGTTTGATACTTATTCCAAATCCATTTGCCACCGTCATAACCAGCGTAGTCGCACAAACATACGTCAAAAATAAAACAGTCATGCCTGTCAAATAAACAACAATCTTTGACAGATATACCTTCTTACGGGAACTTCTGCATAACAGGCTCATTCCAAAAGTCCGATTGGAAAATTCATTGCAAATGAAAACCGCTGCAAATAAATATCCTATTACGGAATGATGTAAGATAGAAGTCAGGCTGATGACAAGCATTTCGTAACCCGGACTCGTAGTTCCTGCCACTAACAAAAGAACAGAGGTCAGCACAGAAACAGCATTGCACAAAAGCAGCATCTTGTACCCTGTAGATTTCGAAAGCTTAAACCATTCCGCTTTTATCAGGTTTTTCATCTCCTGCCTCCTTTAATTACTGACATATAATATGTTTCCAGAGAAGAGGTACTCTTTTCTTTCAGCTCCTCTGCGGATATCTGCTCTACCATTTTTCCGGCATGAACAAATCCATAACAGGTTGCCAACTGATTTAATTCACCAAGTAAGTGGCTGGAAATCAATATGGTTACTCCTTGTTCCTGATTCAGCTTTTGTAAAATTTCACGAAGTTCTGCGATTCCCTCCGGATCCAATCCGTTCATTGGCTCGTCCAACACAAGAAATTCCTTATTTCCCAGTAAGGACATTGCAATTCCTAAGCGCTGCTTCATACCAAAAGAAAAGTCCTTCACTTTTTTATATGCTGCCTCTTCCAGCCCCACTGTTTCAAGCACATCAAAAATACACTTCCTGTCCTTTATTCCCTGCTGCAGCCGAAGCACCTCCAAATTATCCTTTGCTGTCATTCCGGGATTTAATGCCGGGCTTTCAATCAAAGCTCCAATTCGTCCTCTCTGTTTGTATAACTCCTCTTCACTACTCTTACCAAAAAGTTCAAGTTCTCCACTGGTCTGTTCACTTCGTCCTGCCAGAATACGTATCAGTGTTGTCTTTCCTGCACCGTTTTCGCCAACAAAACCATAGATGTCCCCTCGATGCACTTCCATTTGAAAATTCATAAGCGTATTAAATTTTTCACGGGAACGGGCTTTCCGATACTGCTTTGTAATATTCCTTGCTGCAAATACAAGTTCACACATATCTGTCCTCCTGCTTTTCCAAATTTTCATACCAGCACTCTGGTATGTCTGGTTCCAGCATAGAAGTTTTACGAAAAGAAAGCAACTCCTGCTCCGTGGAATGGACTCTACGAAGCGTAGAGTCCGCTTATTCAGCGGTTTCGCCGAAACTGAAAAAGAATCCCGTAAGCGGGATTCTCCTCCTGCGCAAGGCCGCTCCAGGTGGCATCCTTGCAGCTACGATATATGAAACCTACGATATAATTCCTGCCATGCCCGTCTGCCTCCGATTATCAACGTCCCCAGAAACAAAAAGACAGACACCGTTAATGGAAGAAACGCCATTGTCTTATTTTTTTCAATCTCTATCCAGTACAGGACGGCCGGGACAAGACTGAACAGAATCATGGCAATCTGCCACATCATATAACTCTGCCAGTTTCTCCGGTTTAAAATCATCAGCCCCATTATCGCTGTGTCTATCAATAAAATACCACCAGAAACTACATACTCCACTGACCAGCCACGATATCCTGTCACAAAATCAACAACTACTGCCAATAATATCGCCAGCAGCACAAGTACTATGGTTTTTGCCCGGTAGCCGGATTTTCCAATCACCGCATAGCGGATAACTGTATAAATGTACAACAGCCCCAGACCCACCAGAACACTCCAGTGAATCCGTGATTCCTGACTGAAATCAATCATGACAAGAACAAATTCCAGCACAATGGCGCAGAATAAATACAACCGGCTGGCAAACATCAGTTTCTGCGTCTTCTGTCTGGCGTCCGGATACATATTTTCCAGTTCCTCCGTCTGCTCCAGTACCGAATGACACAACGGACAAACCGAGGTTTCATCCAAAATTTCCACATTACAATTTTTACATTTACTCATAATTTACTCCGTTACTCTCTACTTCCAGTCTGATTCCATCTGCTGCCAGTTTCCGGTAAAACGCCCGTTGGACAGACACATCTTTCAATACATAACTGAACGAAAATACCAGCGTCTCCCCATAGGAACAAACCGTTCCTTTCATTTCCTGTCCTTTGGACATGGCAAGAAACGCATGGAACATCTCCACATAAGGCCGGTATGGCTCCGCAATGGCAATATTTCCGATATTTGTTACCGTGGTCGTATTTGCCAGTGCCGAAGCATTATATACATACCGCATTGCCACATTTTTAATGGACAGCGGTACTGCTCTGGCAATCCAGATTTTTTCATTGGATACATTGTAGGAAAACAATTTTTCCAGATGTTCCTTGTTCACCTGGCTGCGCAGACTTTCCCGTATACTTGCCAGCACCTCTTCAAAGGTGTAACTTTCTTTTTGCGGATGAAACTCCGCCGATACCATGGCAAAAAAATTTTTTGTCGTAATGGAACCAAAATATGGTCGCAGGTTTACCGGAACTGCCACACGGATTGGCAGTTTTGACGGCATCCCCTTCAGACACTCGGTATAAATGCTCCACACATACACTGCTACCAGATATTCATTAATACTGACACCATACTTTTTGCAGACACCTTTCAGCTCAGGGATATTCATATAGCCATGCATAACGCCAAATTCTCCCTGGCGCAGCTTTTCTCCTTTCATCAGGTATGCCTTCTGCTTCTGATAACCGCTTTTGGCGGCCCGTTTGTAATTCTTTAAGAAGCTGTCCTCCCGGTTCATGGAAGTATCAGAAGTCAGTGCGTCTTCCACCTGGTCCGCCAGCTCTGTATGCCGCAGTCTCAGATACTGATACGTCAGTTCTCTCAAAAAATTGATAGCACCCATACCATCCGTTAATACATGAAATACCTCCAGATTAATCCGGTACTTATAGTATGTCACATGAAACAGATAGCTGTTGTTTTTGTTCGGGTGAATATAGCGGCAGGGAAACTTGTTTTCCTCCTCTACCTTTGGCGCAGCTTTTCCATTCTCTTCAAAATAATACCAGAACATACCTTTTCGCAACCGCAGGTTGAATCCATCAAATTTTGGCAGCACCAAATCCAGCGCCTGTTGCAGTATCTCTGGCTCCACCAGTTCCGACAGCGTTACGCTGATGCGGTAGACATTGCTCATATTTTCCCCGGCAATGGCCGGAAACAGATGGGCAGTATTGTCCAGACGCTCCCAGCGGATATCCTTCTGGTGTACTTTCTGTTTCTTTTTTATTTTAGGTTCTTCCGGAAGCTCTGTTCCGGGAAGTGATTTTTTTCTCATAGATTACCCTCTTTTTCGCATATCCTTTTTGCAGTAAACATGCAATTGTTACCAGTATATGTCATAGTTTCATCTTTGACAGTTCTCATATTCGCCAAAAGTTAAAACAATTTTTATTCCAAAGTTACCTTTTTCTATAGTATACCCTAAAAAAGAATCCCCGACAACCTAAAGTTATCGGGGAAAGTTCTCTTATTTCTTTTTCTTTATTGGACGCAGCACTTCATATCCAATCACTTCCGGGTAATGCCGCTGATAATCCTGGCATAATTCTTCGTTCCACTCATAGCCCTGTTCTGCCGGATTATAATTCCAGGCCAGTTCTTCAACCCGCTTCATCACTTCACCACAATCCTTCAGAAAATCAAAGGGCGGATGGAAAAATACAAGATAATCGCTGGCAGGAACCGTACGGACCTCAAATCCTTCCGGTATAATACCATCATAGTCTGCAGGAACGCCAAAGCCATAAAAATACCCACGCTTGCCATTCTCATAAAACCAGCCCGCCGTATGCCCTGTCACAATCGGATGGGATACATGGCTCATACTGTCAATGATACCACAGATTTTATCACAATCATGCCTGCTCCAGAAAGAACAGTAATCATTTGCAGCAATATCCCAGACACCAATATATTTATGCTCCGGAATATGCTCGATTCTTTTATTTGCATTCGTCAATAATGTTTTGTTCATCGTTGGTTCTCCTTTACCAAAATAGTGTTCCGGACGAAACACAACCTGCAGATTGGGAAGCGGTATCGGCACAGGATTTTTCCGATAAGCGGCTGGTGTACATCCAAACGCACTCACAAAAGCCCTCGTCAGGGCTTCCTGGGAAGAATATCCCTGTTCCAGTGCAATATCCAGAATTCGTTTTCTGGTATCCCGGATTTCCAGAGCAGCTTTTGCCAGACGCCGCCCGGAAACATAATTCCGTATCGTCATTCCCACAATCTCATGAAACCGGGTGGAACAATAATACGGGGAGTATCCGATTTGCCTGGACATTTCCAGTAAAGAGGTTTGCTCAGACAAATGCTCCTCTAACCAGTAAATCATATTCTGAACTGCTTCATTCCATTCATACATGCTGTCTTCCTCCTTGCAGCAACGTCACCGCAAAAACTGCCGTACCGTTTCCTGCTGTCCACATCATACCAGAAGACCAACGTAAAAATCTTGATATCAGTTGCAAATTACAGATTCGCCTTAATTTTTTCCATCATCTCTGCATATTCTGCATCAGTTAAATACACCTTGCCCGGATTCATCTGGAATGTACCGCCCCATTCATCGCCGCCTTCATACTTTGGCACCAGATGCATATGCAGATGACATCCGGTATCACCGTAAGCGCCGTAGTTCACCTTATTCGGATGAAACGCTGCATGAAGCGCCTTTGCCGCACGGGTCACATCTGCCATAAATAAGTTGCGCTCTTCCTCGGAAATATCCACAATCTCACTGACATGGTCCTTATAAGCCACAATCACACGACCCGGCTTGCTCTGCTCCTTGAATAAAATCAGGCTGCTGACCTCCAGGTCGCAGATGAAAATACCAAACTTATCCAGAAGTTCGCCCCGCATACAATAACCACAATTACAATCTTTCATAGTAAACCTCCTTAACTTCAAGAAAATTCTTCCGTTTTGTTTCCAACAGGACATTTTCTTTTTATCTTTTCTGATACTATCATACTGCACCGGAAACAATTTTGCAATTTGAAAATTTTTATTCCTCTACAAAATCTCCAGTTTCCAGCCCACATGAATAAAATCTGCTGTCATCTCCGGATATTTTACCTGATTCGCTTTTACAATCCGGCTTACGTCAGTCCCATACCTTTTTGCTATTTTTCCAAGTGTATCTCCTGCCTGGACTACATACTCTATTCTGCTTCTATACAGTTCTTCCCCTTCATTGTTATATACCGCATACCCTTCCGGACAACCAGCCACTGCATTTTCATACACACGGTATGCACCTGTCTGGCTGGCCGGATTTTCCCAGGAACGCCGCACCCTGTACCATTGCAGTTTCGTTTCTTCCGCAGGAATTTCTGTCTTCACACCATAATGCCGTGCCAGTACCTCTGCCTCTGCTGCCGCCAGTTTCTGCAGATTTTCTTCCTTCATCAGCCAGTATTCCGTTGCCGTTCCTGTCTTCCTCACTCTTTCTTGTATAGACTCTGGCAGCCTGTCTGGTCTGCATCACCTCTGCCACTGCCTGAACCAGTTTCTCCCCGACTGCAAAACTTTCTTCATCCAGTGTTGTCTTATTATCATTTATCATGGTAATTGCCACCGGATAGTCTACTGTATTATCTACCCCGCTGCTGACTGCATTACTATGAATGCTTAAAAATAAATCATACGTTTCTGCTACCCTGCCCCGTGCTTCCAGAGACAAATCCTTCTGCTGGTCACTTCTGGTCACATCTGCTGTGATTCCATAATCCTCCAGCTTGTATTTCAGTATACTGCAAAACCTGAACGTAAAATCACTTTCATAATATGCCTGAACCGCCATGCTATGGTTATATTTTCCATAATGTCCTGCATCCAACATTATCTTAACCGCTTTCATTTCCTGCCTCTTTTCTAATTTCTGGTTAAACATAATATATTCCAATACAGACAAAAAGTACTTGAATCCACGTCATGATTCTTTTTATTTCAATTTCATAACAGCCGCTGCAAATCCATCCAGTACTTTTGCAGCAAACGTTTCCACATAATTGGCCAGCCATTTTACGATTCCATGAATAAAGTACTGATATAAGACACTCACCAGCACCGCAGCCAGAAACAGTACAATCGCATACCCAAACATCTGCACTACAATGGTATCCCGGCCAAAATGTTCCAGAAGTTCTGTCCAGATACGTACTCTGGTAAAGCTTCGGAACAGTATGTTCTCATGAACCAGATAAATAATCAGGGAGCAGCCGGCAATGTAATTCAGAAATGAATTTTTAAACTTTAACTGCCGGAATAAATGAAACAGAGCAAGGGCAGTCATCAGTATAAACGGATTATTGTTCACATTCCAGTTTAATAATTTGTAACGGTATGCTTCCACATGCAGTCCCAGATAATTGTACAGCAGCAAAAGCCCCAGCATTCCGGTCAGTCCGCAGACCAGAAGAATCAGACTATGCTTTTTCTTGTTAAACCAGTTCTGCATATAATTCTTCATGTACGCTACCAGAAAATAAATAACAATAAACAGTACCAGGTTGGAAGAATACAGTAACCCACTTTTCACGAAAACGACCCCAAAGTAAAGTCCCAGTGAAACAATGCAGATAACCGCATGGGTTTTCTGGGAAATATTCCGAATAATCAGATTCAAAAAAGGATGAATCATATACACAAGCAGATAACATGTTATAAACCAGTTATTTCCATTCAATGTCGGAAAGAAGCACTTTGTCATTAGCGTCTTTGAAAGATTTTCCTCCAAGCAGGTGTAAATAAACAAATACAATACGGAAATAACCCAGACATCTCCCAGCATGGTTACTATTTTATTCAGCTTAGCCTTGGAGGAATTACATAAAAACCAGAAGGAACACGCTAAAAATATGTGATTTCCCAGTACTCCGAAATGTCGGAAGAAGGCAATCACAAGATACTGAAGGTTTGTCGTTGCCGCATTCAGATTCATCAGCTTTGGGTAAAGTTCCGGTAATTGTGCCGGTTTTTGACCAACACTCTGGCATACATGACTGATTACAATAAAAAATACGGCAATGATTTTCAACAGTTCTATTCCGGATTCCCGCTTAGGGGCTATATTTGATCGTTTCTTTTTACCCATGGTATTCTGATATCTCCTTGTTCTTAAGGAAAATTAAATAAGGGGCTGCCGCAAAATGATTACTTTTGCGACAGCCCCTATACGCTTCTTTACAGTAAGAAAAATTATCTCTTGGAGAACTGAGGAGCGCGACGTGCAGCCTTTAAGCCGTACTTCTTTCTTTCCTTCATTCTTGGGTCTCTTGTTAAGAAACCTGCCTTCTTAAGTGCTGGACGTAAATCGCCATCTACTTCTAAAAGGGCTCTGGAGATACCGTGTCTGATAGCACCAGCCTGTCCTGTGTATCCGCCGCCGTGTACGTTAACCATAACGTCGAACTTGTCAAGTGTCTCTGTAGCTACTAACGGCTGACGAACGATGAGCTT
>JAGBBW010000133.1 GCA_017938285.1 Lachnospiraceae bacterium | reverse complement strand
TGATGTAGAAGCAGATGTAATCTATCTGGAAGGACGTCATAAACCAATTATTGTATATAGAGAATTAGTGTAACAGTTCAGCCCAGCCATAAACACTTGCTGTTTATGGCGTGTGACCAAAAGGGAAGTGTGAGCAGCCCCATCAACGAAGTTGATTTTTAATGGGCTGCGAATCATAACTATGAAGCAGGGCTGAATAGTTACGAATTAGTGTAGAACAGGATGGAGAATAAAAATGAATGGAGCTGAGATTATTTCAAGACTGAAATGTCTTGGAGATGTGAACAGCACAAAAGATATCAGGCAGTTGACGGCGGCCTTGTTTCCGGGAGCACACTGTCCTCTGATGGGCGCAATGATGGCAGTTGGCGGAATCGAGGATGCAGTTTTACTGGTAATTGGAACCGACGAATGTACGTATTATACCAAGAAGGCAACCATTGGCGGTTTTTCATTCAAAGGGATTGATAACCGGTGTTTTTCTGTAGTACTGGATCATCATGATGTGACCTTTGGCTGTCGGGAAAAGCTGATGGAAGCTTTTGAAGAACTGATGGAAGAGGCTGCACCAAAAGCAGTGTTTCTTGTAACTACATGTGTGCTGGAAGTTACAGGAGATGATGTGGATTCCATGGCGGAGGAACTGCAGACGCAATATCAGATTCCGGTTCTTCCGGTCCACACGGAGCATTTTAAAACAGCGAATCATATTCCAGGGGTCAGAGATACCGTGACGGCCTGTATTTCTATGATGGAGCCGGTGAGTATGGAACAGGTGAATCATAAAAGAGTAAATGTAATTGGCCAGCGTCTGGGAAAATTTGAAGAAACCCAGTTGTATGATGTTTTAGTGAAACATGGGATTGAAATTGGGATGATGCTTCCGGGTGGAACAACGTTAGAAGCAGTCAGACAGGCTGCCGCGGCAAGGGTGAATATTGTTGTCAATGAACTGGGTCTTCCGCTTGCGAAGAAGATGCAGGTACAGTTTGGGACACCGTATGTTATGTTTGACAAATATGCAGCGCCGGAGCATGTGCTGCAGGCTTATAAAGAGTTGATGGGATATTTAAAAATTGACATGGAGGAAGAACTGGAAACCATGTATCAGGAATGTGTACAGATGGCAGAAGAGGCGAAGAAAACGTTATCCGGTATGAAATATGTGTATGGAAACACAGCGTTATCCTGTTATGAATATAATGCGTTTATGGTGTCCATGGGTATGGAACCGCTGCTGATACAGACAAACGAGTATCCGGGAGAGGATGATCCTTATGTGAAATATATTCTTGAAAAATATAATCCTTATGTGACGAAGTCGGCAAACATTGCGCCGCTGCAGTATGTGTATGATGAACTGAAGCCAAATCTTTATCTGGGACACGAATATGAAAGTCGTCTCAGGGCAAAAAAAATTGTACTGGTGCATGACAGTAACCTTTCTTCCATGCTGGGTTTTGATGTAAGTAAAGCAGTAATTGCAGAATTAGTAAGAGCAGCAAAGGAAGCGAAAATACTGGCTGCCGGGGAAGGAGAGTTAAGATGAGTTTATGCAGATATCTTCCAACTCCATCGGACCGCATGGGAGTAATCTGGACACTGCTGTCGGTAAAGGGGGCGGTTGTACTGGAATACGGTCCGGCAGGTACAACACATTTTAGTGTAAGTATGTATGGGCAGATGGGGGTGGAACCGAACCAGAGCCTGTTTACAACACATTTAAGTGAAGATGATATTATTATGGGTGATGTGACCCGTTTAGAGGAAGCTGTCCGGGAAATTGATAAGGGATATCATCCGGAAGTGATTTTTGTTGTTTCTTCTTCGGTTACATCGATTATAGGTGCAGATATCAAGGGTGTCTGCAATTATATGGAGCAGGAAACAGGTGCCCGCCTGATTCCTGTAGATACCGGTGGTTTTAAAGGCGATTATTCCCTTGGCATGAGGGAAGGCTATAACCTGCTGGTAAAATCTTTTGCTACAGAGGCAGTAGAGAGAAAGAAAGCTGTCTATAATGTTCTTGGAGCTTCCGGCTGTGATTACCGCATGAGATCGGATTTATGGGAGCTGCGTTCTCTGATGCAGGAAGGTTTTTCCTATACGGAACATGCCACTCCTGGTATGGATTCTTCTGTTGCAGCGTTAAAGGAGCTTGGGGCAGCAGAAGTGAACCTGGTACTCAGGGAAGAAGCGCTGGAGGCGGCAGAGTATCTGGAGAAGACTTATGGAACACCGTATGTGTACGGTGCACCGTATGGTTATGAAGGAACTTTATGCTGGCTGAAAAAAGTATCTGACGTCACCGGAGTACCGGTAAATCCGGAACTTTTGGCTAAACTGCAGAGGAAAAAAAGGGATACAGCCAGTTATAAAATGTATGCTTCCATGTATGCACATAAAGAAAACCGTCCGCAGGCAGTAATTGTAGGAGATGTCAGCCGTATCCGGGGATTTTCAGAAGTTCTGGAGGAAGTGGGTATTCCGGTGACACTAAAAATTTCTAATCACTCACTGGCTGGTTTTGAAGCCGGGGATATCATAAAACCTGCAAAAGAAAAGGAAAAAATAAGTTTGTTAAAAGAGAAAACATACAGTCTTGTGTTTGGGGATGAGATTTCGCTGTATCTTTGTGATGAGTCCTGTGAGAAAGTGGTTACGTCCTTTCCTTTAATTCGTAGTAAACAGATTGCGGAACATATGCCGTTTATTGGTATCCGGGGGATGGATTATCTTCTGGAGGCAGTGGACAGGTATTATGGGAAGCTGTAGGAAACAGGAACAACATAAAAATTAAGAAACAATGCTGGTGTCGGAATGATGCCGGCATTGTTTGGATGCAGGAGGATGACTGTATAAACAGTAACATCTTTTTTGTTTCAGAACAATTCTTTTAAAACGAAATCCTTGACATTGTTCCAAAGAAAGAATATACTATTTTTTATGAGTTTGATAGGGAGAACCAGAAAAAGACAGGGATATTCCGGGATGTTTTTCTGGAGGATGACATAATGTAAAAAAAGAAAGGAGTCAGAAACATGACAAAGATTGATATTATCTCCGGATTTTTAGGAGCAGGAAAAACAACATTGATTAAAAAGCTGTTAGATGGTGCATTCAAAGGTGAAAAGGTAGTCCTGATTGAAAATGAATTTGGTGAAATCGGCATTGACGGTGGTTTCTTAAAGGATGCCGGTGTAGAAATTACAGAAATGAATTCCGGCTGTATCTGCTGTTCTTTAGTGGGTGATTTTGGAAAGTCCTTAAAAGAAGTGGTGGATCGTTTTCATCCGGACCGTATCATTATTGAACCATCCGGCGTGGGTAAGCTGTCTGACGTTATCAAGGCAGTACAGGATGTGCAGGACGAACTGGAGGGAGCAGAGCTGAATTCTTTCAGTGCGGTAGTGGATGCATCCAAAGCGAAGATTTATATGAAGAATTTCGGTGAATTTTTTAACAATCAGGTAGAGAGTGCAAAGACGATTATTTTAAGCCGTACCCAGAATGTAAAGGAAGAGAAACTGGAACAGGTTGTGGCTATGTTAAAGGAACACAATGAAGAAGCGGCAATTATTACTACTCCATGGGATGAACTGGATGCCGGTCTGGTGCTGTCTGCCATGGAAAAAAAGACAAGCTTTGAGGATGAAATGTTAGAGGAGATGAAGCATCACCATCACGAACATCACCACCATCATGAGCATGGAGAGGATTGTACCTGCGGCTGTCATGACCATGAGCATCATCATGAAGAGCATGAGCATCACCATCATCATGAAGAGGGTGAGTGCTGCTGCGGACACCATCATGACCATGAAGAGCATGAGCATCACCATCATCATCATGAAGAGGGTGAGTGCTGCGGTGGACACCATCATGACCATGAAGAACAGGAGCATCATCACCACGATCATGGAGAAGGTTGTACCTGCGGCTGTCACGATCATGACGGACATCATCACCATCATGCGGACGAAGTATTTACCAGCTGGGGCAAGGAAACACCGCATAAGTACACAAAGGAAGAAATCGAGGCAGTGCTTGTCAAACTGGCAGAAACCAATGAGTTTGGCACGATTTTACGTGCAAAGGGCATGGTTGACGGTGTAGATGGTCATTGGATTTATTTTGATCTTGTACCGGGTGAATATGAATTAAGAGAGGGTTCTGCGGATTACACAGGAAAACTTTGTGTTATCGGAACAGATTTGAAGGAAGACGCACTGGCAGAGGCATTTTCCTGTTAATGTTCATAAAGTTTGGAAAGCTGCTATATCAGCGGAAAAGAAATGAGGATAAGTAAATATGAATACAGTACCAATGTATCTGATTACCGGTTTTTTAGACAGTGGAAAAACGACCTTTTTACGGGATACCCTGCAGGACAGTGAGTTTCTGGATGGGGAAAAAACCGTCCTGATTCTGTGTGAAGAGGGAGAGGAAGAATATGATATGGATATCCTTGCCCAAAAGAATGTGACAGTGCTTACCGTGGAGGAGGAAGAGGACCTGAATCCACGCTTTCTCATGGACGTTAAGAAGACTCATAAGCCGGAAAAGGTCATGATTGAATTTAATGGAACCTGGAGTGTATCCAAATTTATGGAAAATGGCTTTCCTGGCGGCTGGGAAGTGGCACAGATGATTACTACGGTGGATGCCACAACCTTTGAGTCTTATATGAGTAATATGCGCCAGATGATGATGGAGCAGATTGGTTATACAGAACTGGTGATTTTTAACCGCTGTACGGCGGAAACAAAGAAAAATTCTTTCCGTAAGGCAGTAAAGACGTTTAACCGCCGGGCCCAGGTAGTATACGAGGCTCTGGATGGGGAAGATGGTGTGGAGGATGAGATTGAACTTCCATACAATATAGATGCGCCGGTGATTGAAATTGAAGATGATGATTACGGCATTTTTTATCTGGATGCACTGGATGATCCCAAAAAGTATGAGGGCAGAACCGTGAACTTTACGGCAATGGTGTACCGGGGCAAGGAACTGCCGAAGGGAACTTTTGTGCCTGGGCGTTTTGCCATGACCTGCTGCGCAGATGATATTACATTTATTGGTTTTCTTTGTAAAGGGGAGCAGGCAAATTATTTTAAGATGCGGGAGTGGGTCAAAGTAACCGCAAAGATTAAGTGTGAATATTACAAAGAGTATGAGGGTGAAGGTCCGGTGCTTTATCTGGAAAAGATTGAACTGACGAAAAAGCCGGAGGAACATTTACTTTATATGAATTAAATCCTATCGGAAACAGGAGAATTCAAAATGAGTCAGAGTATCAGTTTAAATCTGGATAATGTAGAAAAACTTGCAGTGATAGGAAAAGCACTGTCTTCGGATGTGCGGATTGAACTGCTGAAGCTTTTGTGCCACTGCAGTCTGAATGTGAATGAGATTGCAGAACGGATGCAGATTCCGGCTTCTTCTGCAGCCATGCATGTCAAAGTGCTGGAGGAAGCCGGACTGATTCGTACGGAACTGCTGCCGGCAGTCCGTGGTTCCATGAAGGTGTGCCATAAGGCGGTAGATGAAATCAGAGTAACAGCGGCAACATCCATGGGAACGGAAAAAGTGGAAATTATTAATATGCCGATCGGGGCGTATGTAGATTATAAGGTTTTACCGACCTGTGGCATGGTCAGTGACAAAGGACCCATTGGTGAAGAGGATGAGCCGCGTTGTTTTTATCATCAGGACAGAGGTCTGGCACAGCTTTTGTGGTTTGGGGAAGGTTATGTGGAATACCGGTTTCCGAACCATGTACTTAAGACAGCAAAGGAAACACGCCTGGAACTTTCCATGGAACTTTGTTCGGAAGACCATGAATTTAATCTGGATTTTCCATCCGATATTACGGTCTGGGTGAATGGGGTGGAAACTGGTACATGGACCTGTCCATCTGATTTTGGCGGCAGGCGTGGCGCATGGAATCCGGAATGGTGGCCGGATAAGAACACACAGTTTGGTCTTTTGAAAACATGGAAACTGACGGAAAATGGCACCTGGCTGGATGAAGAAAAACTGAGCGGAATTGCTTTGCATGACTATCTGCTGAATGAGTCAGATTATATTTCCGTACGGATTGGAATTAAAGAAGATGCAAAGCATAAGGGCGGCATCAATCTGTTTGGTGATGGGTTTGGCGATTATGCCCAGGGAATCCGCATGGCGATTTATTATGAAGAAAATGAGTAATTGTAAAAGTGTTACTATGTAACAAAATAAAACCTCCGGCATATCCTGTTAAGGAAGAGATACCGGAGGTATTTTATGCCTAAAATTATAATAGATGCCGGACATGGCGGCTATGACAACGGAGCAACCTATAACGGAAGAAGAGAGAAGGATGATAATCTGGAACTGGCACTGGCTGTGGGAGAAATTCTGTCAGATTATGGTGTGGATGTAGCGTATACCAGGGTAGATGATGTATACCAGTCACCGGTGGAAAAGGCGCGGATTGCCAATACACTGGAGGGGGATTATTTAATATCCATTCATAGAAATTCCAGTCCAATGCCAAATACGTATTCCGGTGTGCAGTCCCTGATCTTCCGGGAAGGCGGAGTTGCATCCAGAATGGCAGAGAATATCAACCAGGAAATGTCCCAGACGGGATACCAGAATCTGGGAACCAGCCTGCGGCAGAACCTGGCAATACTGCGCCGGAGTGGTATGCCGGCAGTTCTGGTGGAAGCAGGTTTTATCAATACAGATGCAGACAATGCACTGCTGGATGCAAAATTTATTGATACAGCACAGGCAATTGCAGATGGTATTGCAGGAACACTCCTGCAGACCGGAGAAATTGAATTGGAAGACATGAATGACGGAGAGGAAATCTACCGTGTACAGACAGGTCTGTTCCGCAACCGGGAAAATGCAGAAAAAATGGCACAGCAGCTGATTGCCATGGGATATCAGGCGGTAATTGAGCTGTCAGATGGTCTGTATGCCGTAAAGGTGGGAGAAGCAGATGAACTGGATGATGCCACAGAACTGGAGCAGCAGCTGCGGAAGATGGGATATGATACACTGATTGTTTCCCGGTAGAAAATTTCGAATTTATCCTGTTGACGAGTGAAAAAAAATAATTTATAATAAATTAGATATATGTATAAATTTGAAGTGAGAGGTACATTATGATAAAAAGCATGACCGGCTTCGGTAGATATGAGTTTACCGGCGCTGAGCGAAAAATCACAGTAGAAATGAAATCTGTGAATCATCGTTATAGTGAAATTTCCATTCGTATGCCTAAGAAGCTGAACATGTTTGAGACAGGTATCCGCAATGTCTTAAAGCAGTATATCAGCCGTGGTAAAGTGGATATGTTTATCACTTATGAAGATGAGTCGGAAGGAAAAGCCTGTGTCCGTTATAATGAGGATATTGCAGCAGAATATCTGGCTTATTTGAAAAAAATGTCTGAAACGTTTGGACTGGAAAATGACATCCGGGTTTCTACGTTGTCAAAATATCCGGAAGTACTTGTGCTGGAAGAACAGACCCAGGATGAGGATGATATCTGGCATGATCTGGAAACGGCAGTCCGTGGCTGTGCAGAAAAATTTGTACAGACCCGCATTGATGAAGGAAATCATCTGAAAGAGGACATCATCCAGAAACTGCAGGGTATTCTTACGATGGTGGATAAGGTGGAAGAACGTTCTCCACAGATTGTAAAGGAATACCGTGAAAAACTGTTGGGCAAAGTGGCGGAGCTGCTTGGTGACACAAAGCTGGATGAAGCAGTGCTGGCGACAGAGATCACCATTTTTGCTGATAAGATTTGTGTGGACGAAGAAACGGTACGTCTCCGTGCCCATGTAGACAACATGATAAAAACACTGGATGCCGGAGAAAATATTGGCAGGAAACTGGATTTTATTGCCCAGGAAATGAACCGCGAAGCCAATACTACATTATCCAAGGCAAATGATATGGAATTATCCGGTATTGCCATTGATTTAAAGACAGAAATTGAAAAAATCAGGGAACAGATTCAAAACATTGAATAAGAAGAACAGGAGGAAATCAAAGGTTTCCGGGCGTTGTTCTTCTTATTCAGATAAACCATATAAAAGGAGAGAAAAATATGTTACATCCATCTTATGCAGAATTAATCCAGGCATTAAACAGTGACGTGGTAGAAGGGGAACAGCCGGTAGTAAACAGCAGATATTCTGTTGTACTGGCAACCGCAAAAAGAGCAAGACAGCTGATTAATGGTTCCGATTCTCTTTGTACCAAAGTTCCATGCAATAAGCCTTTGTCCATTGCTGTGGAGGAAGTATATGAGGGTAAGGTAAAAATTATTGGAGATGAGGAACAGGATGCGTAAAAAAAACGCACTTCTGGAGTATGGTGTCTACCTCTTTATACTTATTTTTGTGCTGTTTCTGGCACCAAAATATCTTGTGGAAAAGATACTGGTAGATGGAACATCCATGGAAAATTCCCTGCATGACCAGGAACATGTGCTGATTGAAAAAATCAGCCGTTATTTTGATGGTCCGGAACGGTTTGAAATTGTGGTTTTTACAAAAAACCACGGTACATATACAAAGACATATATCAAGCGTGTCATCGGGCTGCCGGGAGAAACGGTGCTGATTGTGGGAGACCGTATTTTTATTAATGGGGAAGAACTTGCAGAAGATTTTGGCAAAGACCCCATGGATTATGCGGGAATCGCTGCAGAACCGGTTTTGCTTGGTGAGGACGAATATTTTGTTCTCGGCGATAACCGTCTGGTCAGTGTGGACAGCCGGGATTACAAGGTTGGTGTAGTGGAAAAAGAAGAACTGGATGGTGTGGTTATACTTCGTGTAGCACCATGGTCGGCTTTTGGCAGGGTAGAATAACAGTACGTTTTCACTACATTTTTTACCAGAAAAACAAAAGAAAGTCAAAAATTTCACAAAATAATAATTTAGGACTTGATATTTTGGCGTTCTTTAGTTAAAATAGTTTACAGGTTCGTATATATTTGGGACAGTCAGATGAGTCTGGCACCAAAACGGACAAGAACATTTCTTCAAAAAACAAGGAGGATATAACAATGGCAGTAAGAGTAGCAATCAATGGTTTTGGTCGTATCGGTCGTCTTGCATTCAGACAGATGTTCGATGCAGAAGGATACGAGGTAGTAGCAATCAATGACTTAACAAGTCCTGAAATGCTTGCTCACTTATTAAAATATGACACAGCTCAGGGTAAGTATAAGTACGCTGAAACTGTAGAAGCTGGTGAGGATTCCATCACAGTTAATGGCAAGAAGATCACTATCTACGCTAAGGCTAATGCAGCTGAGCTTCCATGGGGCGAACTGAACGTAGACGTAGTATTAGAGTGTACAGGTTTCTACACATCCAAGGATAAGGCTTCTGCTAACATCACAGCAGGTGCTAAGAAGGTAGTTATTTCCGCTCCAGCTGGAAATGACCTTCCAACCATCGTTTACAACGTAAACCACAAGACATTAACAAAGGAAGATACTGTTATTTCTGCAGCTTCCTGTACAACAAACTGCTTAGCTCCTATGGCGAAGGCTCTTAACGATTTAGCTCCAATCCAGTCCGGTATCATGACAACAGTTCATGCTTACACTGGTGACCAGATGATTCTTGATGGCCCACAGAGAAAGGGTGACAAGAGACGTGCACGTGCAGGTGCTCAGAACATCGTTCCTAACTCCACAGGTGCTGCTAAGGCTATCGGCTTAGTTATCCCAGAGTTAAACGGCAAGTTAATCGGCTCCGCTCAGCGTGTTCCTACCCCAACTGGTTCCACAACTATCTTAGTTGCAGTTGTTAAGGGTAAGGTAACAAAGGACGAAATCAATGCAGCAATGAAGGCAGCTGCTACAGATTCCTATGGTTACAACACAGACGAAATCGTATCTTCCGACGTTATCGGTATGACATACGGTTCCCTGTTCGATGCTACTCAGACTATGGCAATCGCTATGGAAGATGGCAATACTCAGGTACAGGTTGTTTCCTGG